>JAEOUK010000560.1 GCA_016839385.1 Promethearchaeota archaeon | reverse complement strand
TTCTTTCCGTTCTTTTGCACTATATCGTTTTCCATGTGACATAGAAATAGTAAGATCACTAACACCTAAAAGTGTTAGGGATTTATTAAAGTGTTAGTTTCTCAAAAAAAAAAATAAGATGATCGTATTTTAGTATGTTATATATGTTAGTATACTAACATATGACTCTTTTATGTATTTATCAAGATTTACCTATCATTCTCGTCGTCTTGATGCATTCTCCCAAACCAACTTTTAATTCCTGTTACAGTTTTAGAACTTGCATTAACAATTCCTACCATAGCTGATAGTAAAATAAGTCCGATCACAATGAAAAAAAGCAATCCTAAACTTGCTCCAATCCATAACGGTGAAAGTACCCATAACCAGGACCAAGCAATTGTTCCGGTTAACTTCAATATAATGAATATTAATAAAAGTACTGAGGGTAAACTCATCCCTCGACTTACATTTCGATTTCGATTATCATGTGTCATGATATACCTTTTCATAGGATTCTTTACTCTATAAAATTTCATTGATGTTTTTTGGGTAAAACTTGGTTTCTACATAAGTTATCAACCTAGTGGTTTTTAAATGACTTATCCCCCAATGTATCCATGGTAAAAACTCACCAATATGCCATAAGACTGTTAGTGCTAGCTACTGCAATCTTTTTATTAGCGATAATAATTGTAGCAATAGCTTTATACGATGGCCAATATCCTGCGTTTTACGAATATATTAGCCATCTCGGATCTAATGAACATTCTTCCACTTTAACAAAATGGGTCTTTCGAGGAGGTATGGGTTTATGTTCACTTTCTATGCTAGCAACTTTTATTATGTATACTGTGGACCTCTACAATTTAGTAAAATATAAATCCGAAGATAAGTCCCGGAAGCGTTACTATTACTTTTTCTCAACAATGACTTTTTTATGCTTTGTCTTTGCCATTGGAGTTGCACTTCCTACGGACGTATATGTAAAGCTTCATGCTATTGGAGCAATTGGATTCTTTTTCACCTATATCTTGCTTAACATTCTTTGGCAGGCTGCTCGGATAGACAAGAAGGTAAAAATTAGAAAATCTACCCCCAAGGAAGAACGCACATTGAGAGCAGATAACCTAATTGACTGGATTTGGGCGATAGTCATCCTAATTTCAGGTCTCGCAATGGGGTTGTTTTTAATACTAGAGAAATATGCGGGAATTTTTTTTACACCTTCCATACCAATTATACTCCAGAAAGTAGTTGTCGTGCAAATCGTGATTAGTGCATTTCTACTGGATGAAGACGATCTATAAATCCCCTCAATAAATATTAATCGAAATTTTTTTTTATTACTTCCCAAACTGCCAAGTATGTCACCTACCGGTTTACCCAGTCTTTCGGGAATCGATGAGGGGACGACTGCACCAAACTTTACGAGTACAAGTATCTGCGATGGAGAATCGATCGATCTTCATGAATTAGCAAAGCAACATCGAGGAATCATCCTAACATTCTTCAGAGGATCTTGGTGAGTTGAATGTCATGCATTTTTTACTCGACTTCAACCCGATCTGGACTTCTTTCGAAGTAAGGATGTAGTAATTGTTGGAGTTTCGGGAGATAGAGCGGATAAACTCAAAGAAAAAATGTGCCAGTATAAATTGGTATTGCTATCTGACATTCCTAAGCATAATATTGCAATTTCCTACAATGCATTTACCTATTATGAACAACCTGTGGATAATTGGACTCGAAAGGTAAAGATTAACCAACCGATCACTTATCTGATCAATCCGGATGGAAAAATCGTGTGGAAATTTGTTGGAACTCGAGAAATTCGACCCTCCAACAAAACACTAAAAACTGCAGTCGAGAAGTACCTCTAAAATACCTTTCACTACAAAAATAAAACTTAGTAAAATTAACTTTAATGACACTCCTTCATACGGAAACGCTGGGCGAGTATGATGGTGAAATTGGGTTGCACCCAAGAGTCATTTTAAATCTTCGAATAGAAATTCTGTATATCGAGATTTTGACCTATTTTTCATTACAATACTTTTTTTTAGTACTTCTGCGAATATAATTCACGAGGGATTGCAGATCAAACTACGATTCACCCATTAAAATTGATTTCATCAAAGGAATATTAGAAAATGTCACCTGATTGGGAAACAAAACGATATACATTAGAAGACCTTGAAGAAAACGATTCCAAATTCAACGGAAATTCTCATAAAACCGATTGGATCCGAGTTTTATTATCCAAATGTAATTGGGAAGTTATTGAATCTATAGAAACAAAAGAAGGTCACAAGCTACTTAAAAAGCACCAAATTGAAGATATCCAGAATATTTTGAAGAATTCTGATTCAAAAGAAACTAATATTGCCTTGGATAATATCCAGAGCATCGTTTTTAATTTAATATCATATCTGTATTCAGATTTAGGAATTGAAGAAAAAGAGGATTCTCAAGAATCCAACTTGGTTCAAAATATCAGTAGTATTGGAGAAATGCTCCAGATTTTAGACATAATGGCAGTGGTTCCCCCAAAAATTCAATCGTATGTAAAAATCCTCTTGAAAGCACAAGTAAAAATTGATGGTAAAAATCCTCCTTCTCAAGCTCTTATTTCTCGGTACGTAGAGTTATTTGGGATTACGCTGATATGGATTTTTGAAAATTGTATTCAAGATACAATCAAGTCAGGAAATAAAATTCTGGAAAAAAATCCGTTGGATCCTAAATACAATGGAATTCAATTTTATACACCTGATGACTTAGAGTTTTTAGATGCTCAGAAGAAGGAGTATACTGATCCCGTATTTATGAGAAATGAGGGAATCAAAAAAATAGATATAGAATCTGGTTATGCTGTTCAGCATAATTCTATTGATACGTTGGTAAAGAAAATTCTAAAACCTTTAACAACCCCTATCAATAAAATTTATTTCTTAGTAGGCGCGGAGGGATCAGGAAAAACCAGTTTTATTCGAAATTTAGTATCTTTGTACGAAGGAGATACGTATTATTGCTCGTTTGACCTTTCTTATTCTATTAATCCTCCCGATTGGAGCAAAATCTATGAAACTGTTGTAGCGAGATTTTCTAAGTATTCATATTCAAGAATTGCACCATTATTTATTTTTGATGAACTCCAACACTTGGATGATTTTGAAGGACTTTGGGAGAATTTTATCGTTCCTATCCTGAAGAATGCCAATTTTCAAGGGCGTATAATCTTTGCTAACCGAAATTCATCGAGTTTTCATTCAAAAATTTTAGAGAAATACCGGGGGAAGATGAAATCTCAAATAAGCTCGATTTTTATTAACAATATATATTGTATTCAAAGAGATACACATTATCTAGTTGAATTTTTAACCCTTTATTTGCGGAAAAAGGAAAATTATTCCTATAAATCCATTGCCCTTCAAGATCACTCTCTACATCAATTATTATTCCAAATATCGGATAATTTGAATATTCCTATGTTAAGAAATCTCCTTTACTCCATAGATTGGGATGAATATCCGGAATTTTATGAAGACAAAATCCAGAATTGGGTTCATGATTTTACCTTAGATGAACTTGGGTTCAATTTCCATGGAGAACGACTCACAGAAAAGGAAAAATATCGAATCACTGTCATTTACCTTGCATCTTTAGGTAACTTAAATAGAAAACCTTTTTCCTTGTCAGATTTCTATCAGATTTTAGATATACGAGATGAACAAAATGAAATTTTTGAAATTCTTATTGAACTAGAGCAACAAGGATGGTTAAAAAAAATCCTGTCCAAAGAGGAAATCACTACATTTTACTATCAATTTCATAACCAGACCGACGCCAAACGTATTTTTACTGTGCTTTCCACGGAATTCGACTTGATAAAACAATATTTGAAATTTCCTTTTGCATTGCATAATTCTCAAGATATCTTCAAATTTGATTGCGTTAGTCAACAAGAAAAACTCCCTAACGCGTTCAAATGGGAGGAATTTGGTATATTTCGCACTTCTCCCCTCTTAAAAGTTGAACCCCTGCAAGACGAACAACATCTAGAGAAATATTTTGTTACACCAAACATACAGGATAAAATTTTTGATATTGGGAGATTGTTCGGAGATAGAATTCTCCTCTTAGGAGATTATAAAATTGGGAAAACATCCTTAAAAAATCGAATAATTCATCTTTTGAATAAAGATCTGGATATATTGCCTTTAACCATTAATGTAACCCAAATAAAGGAAATTCGAGGAGGAGATATATCCGAATCCGTTTCTCAAAAAATATACCAGCAATGGTATAAGCGATTGTATAAATCATATTATAATAAAGATTACCGTGAAGATGTAATACCAATTAAATTCGGAGATTCCGAGGAATATCTGGATAGAATTTTAAGTTTGTATAAAACAATATTCACAGACAATCCAAATAAACTCAGTGTTATTGTTTTTGAAGCCAATCAACTGGAAACGGAAGAAGATGTTCTCCCGTTTAAAATATTTGCAGAAATATTTCAAGTAGTATGGGAAAATGATTTTACAGAATTCCTGAGAAGTCGAATCTTCATTTTATGCATTGGAAATCGTTCGTGGATCTCCTATTTCAATATCGATCAAACCAAAAGATTTGGTGTATTTCCTAATTGGTTGTTATTCGAAGACTGGGATTTAACAAAACTCCAAAATATGCTGGAAAAGCGTATTCAATACGCATTGAATCCCAAATTTAATCATTTGATTCCGAAACTAGTTCCCCAAAATTTAGTTAATAAGTTATATGATACCAATGGGAGACAGATTTCCGGCTGGCTGATGTCATATAAGGAGTTTCTGGTCGAGTTCAGCAAGGAGTTTGATTACTATGGGAGAGACATAACCAGATTTCATCGATTTTTAGATTTGAAATACTTTTCGCGAGAGGAATATACGAAACTAGTAGAGAAACATAAAATCGTTACACTGTGTAATGATCTAACAAACTTTAGGACACGAAACACTTCCGCTGTATTCAATGATTTAATTGAGGCTATTGGATATGTCTACAAAGAAAAATCAGTTCATCTAGACGACTTTTCTGCATATTTATCCAGTCCAAAATTCACGATATCTGAAGAGCTTGTATTAAAACGACTCACCGAACAAGATGATACTCCTAAACCCCTTCCCTTTTACATTAAAAACAATCGGATCCGTTTGAAGAAAACGTTATATAAGTTTTTGGACGAAATCCAAAGCCGAACAAACCTTAGAGATCCCCAAGAGATATTATTCAAATATTTGGGAAGAGAAAAAGTTAGTAAAAAGAAAAAGCACACAAATATCGACTATATATAGGATGCAAGT
>JAEOUK010000559.1 GCA_016839385.1 Promethearchaeota archaeon | reverse complement strand
ATGAAGAAAACGATAGAAATAAAAAAAATTAGATTAATAGTTTTCTTGGGGATCAAGTATCTTCCCTGCTCGGAACAACCCAGTTCCAACTCGAACAGAACCGATAATTGACACAATACTCAATGCTAAATCAATTATACTCCCAAATAATCCCAGAAAATCCAAGGGAATTAATCCAGCTGCAGTTCCCACAAGGATTAAAATTGCGCCAGTCGCGACTCTCTTCAAATTAGTTGTTAAAGGACCAGCTTCTACCATACCATCTCCATATGCAGGGATAGTAAATCCCATATCTTGCTCTAATCCAAGACCCCAATTGTACAAGGATCTATAAGCTACGATATCAAGAATCAATGGGATTATTCCCCCTAATCCAACAAGTAAAGTCCATATTGTTGATTTTGCCGAGAATTCGAGGAGATCAGCTTCATCCAAACCTGGATTGTTAAACAAGATCTCTATTTGATTCCACATGAGGATTATTACTGCTATAGACACTACAATCATTATCATAGAAACCACTAAAGAGAGAATTAAGAGAAGCTTCGTCTTGTTTAGTGCTATGTTTTTAGTGTTGTGGGTTTCAAGATGGATTTGAAGAATAAAAAATCCAAGAAAACAAAAAGTCAATATACTAACAATGAGGGAGACAGCTAGTGCTCCTATTATGGTAGTTCTTAATCCTGCCAATAATCCCTCTACAGTGCTTGCTCCCATTAGACCTCCCATAGCAACGATTACTAAAATAAAACCAACCACAAATCCAAAAATCACCGCAAAAATTACAAATCCACCATATAAACGCATACCCTTCCCAATCTTTGGTAGATTTGGGTATGATGGTGGAGGACGATAGGTATGTGGTTCTTCTGGAGGTAAATCTTCAAATGCTGTCATTTTTATCTCCTTTCCTGTATTATGAGAACCAAGGAGAAATTACATACTGTCTGTTTCTCCCTTAAATTTTTCTCATTTTCTTTATCTCAATATCCGCATTTTAATATTTCGATACTGAGGATCTTCCTTATATATATATGGATGTTATCACCAAATTAAAGTCACTCACGACAATATTGCTTAGAATGGTAATGGAAAAGGAAGAACTAATTGCTCCTTTTGATACAATAGTGAGTTATTTTGATCAAAAATTAGGACCATCTATCTTGGTGTCGAATTCTGATATAGCAGAAGATAATGAGATGGAAAAAGAGATATCTGCATTGATGGATTTGCACAAACCAGGTAGTTTTTTTGTACACTATTTTAACGATCGAATTTCAGCAAATTATATTTATTCTTATCAATCTGAGGAACAAATTCGTGGAGGGCAAAACGAGATTATGTTATCATTTGTGTTTAACAATTCAGAAAACTCAAAGGGCGAATTTCTTCGGTATTTTTTTACAAATATCAATGCATATGAGAACCAGTTAAAGATTTTGACAAAGTGGTTACATAGAAAAGCAGAATTTAAGCATCTGATTGATCGTATTCAAATCGAAAAACCCTCTGCAGATGCCGTATCATACTCAAAACTTCAACTCTTGAAAATGCTGCAATATCGATAATTATTTCAGATTGAATTTTTTTCAAGATATTATTATAAATTCAAGATGAAGTGGATCTTTTGAAGTTTTTTACAGATGAAATGTGTGGAGATATTACTCGTTGGCTGAGAATGTTAGGATATGATACAGTATCTCCAGTAGATCATCCAAATACGGACGGATCCTCTCCTAATGATGACGAAATCATAAAGATCTGCTTTGCTACCCATCGTATTTTAATATCGAAAGATGTCGAAATCATCAAAAAAATGAAGGAAAAATCTGAGAAATTGACGATGGTAGATAAAAAGTTTCTTTTGAAATTCGAGGTCGTTCCTTCTCAGGAACCTCCCCTATATCCTTGCCTTCTGTTGAAATCGACAGATCTTACGAATAATTTATCTGAAATTGGAAAATATTTTCTCATTCATTTCGAATATAACAGTAATACTGCAAGATGTCCAAAATGTAACTTTCATCTTCAAAAAATTAAGAACCCGAAAGATTTTATTGATTTTATTCCTGCTAATGTCTACAAATATCATAAAAAATTTTGGAAATGCTCCAATTCCGAATGCGGAAAGATTTTTTGGAAAGGTACTCATTTAGAACGAATTATACAGACACTGAAAAATATTCAAAAAAATGATCATGTAAAAGATATTAAGGAACTCTCTCGCAACATACATTAAGAAGGGATATTCAAATGGCACCAGATTACCATGGAACTACTCTACCACAAATGGAAATAGATTTCCTCATCGAGATGGAAAATCTCCTCCAAAAGAGCCCTATTCCCAAGGTAGAAGTGCTAGAAAAGACCATTATATCGAACGGTGCCAGCATAGTTGAGAGAAATACAGGATTTACTGCTCATAAAGATAGAATAACAGGATTAGGTTTTTCAAACGAAAAATTGATTGCATTACCTCCTTCCTTGGGTTCTCTATCCGAATTGAAGGAACTTTATATTTTAAATAATAAGTTAGTATCCTTACCTGTATCATTAGGAAGACTAACGAAATTAGAAAAATTAATTTTAGGAAACAATCGTCTATCATCTTTACCCGATTCTATTATTTCTCTGAAAAACCTAACCGAATTAGATCTAAAAAGTAATAGAATGCAATTTTTACCTGAACTTTTTGGTAACCTTCAGAATTTGAAAATTTTATCCCTTTACAATAATCAATTATCCAGTTTCCCAGATAGTATAGGAGAATTGCGAGATTTAGAAATTTTGGAATTATCTAACAACGAATTGACATTGCTACCTGATAGTATCGGATTACTTCGTTCCTTAAAGCACTTGGATCTTTCCTATAACAACATCATGAGATTACCCAATTCAATTACAAATCTGAAAAATTTAGAGGAGTTCAATATTTCATGGAATATTCTGGAGAACATACCAGAAAACTTTGGGAATTTATCCCATTTGAAGATTTGTTATCTTTTTAATAACAAATTAATCAGTCTTCCTGATACATTTAGTAAACTAAAAAATTTACATGTATTAAACCTTTCATGGAATCAATTAAGTGAACTCCCAGAACATTTTGGGGATTTATCTTCTTTAGAAGCGCTTAACATAGTAAATAATCGTTTATCAGTACTTACAGAAAGTTTTGGGAAATTAAAAGAGCTTAAATATCTGAATTTAAGAAGAAACCATCTTTCAAACCTACCTGATTCCTTTGGGAGTTTAAAAAACCTTCAACATCTAGAAATATCATGGAATGCATTAGAAACCCTACCCGCAACATTTTCAAACCTAATAAATTTAGTTCACCTCGATTTATCCTATAATCAGATAATTCGAATTCCCAATGAAATTACCAAATTAAAAGAACTTAAACGCCTTAATTTACAATCAAACAAACTAACTTTTTTACCAGATACTATCGGATTTCTTTCTGAACTTCGTTTATTCAACGTTAGTTATAATTTACTTAACTCACTCCCCGAGACTATGTCCTCACTGAAATT
>JAEOUK010000558.1 GCA_016839385.1 Promethearchaeota archaeon | reverse complement strand
TAGAAAATCTCAGTACAAAGATGTTGCAAACTCAAAATTTTGAATTTTTTGAAAAAAATTTAGTCGAGCTATTGGAGGAATAAAGGAATGGGGGGAAATAAAGAACAAAAAATTCGAGAATTAGAAAGATTACTAGATAAAAATAGAATTCGAGAAAAAAGATCAGAAGACCGGGACGCATATCAACGTGTTTTTGATTCTCGAACAATATCTATGTTAGTAAAACTACTTAACAATGGGATTATAGCTGAATTAATTGGGATCATATCGCAAGGAAAAGAAGCTAATGTGTATTTTGCATATGGACAACAAAATAATCCAATTGCATTAAAAATCTATAAAATTGATATTCAAAGCGCAAAATGGATGAAAAATTACATTAAGGGTGATCCCCGATTTAAAAAAACAGGTACATCTAGTGATAAAATTATATTTACATGGTGTCAAAAAGAATATCGGAATTTAATGCAAATGTCACAAGCAGACATACCCTGCCCAACACCGCTATTCTCTCGTAATAATATATTAGTGATGCAATTTATAGGGGATGAAAACGGGAATCCTGCAAAAAAATTAAAAGATAGTATCAGTGATTTTAAAGATCCTAATCAGGAACTAACTCTTTCTCTTCAATATATAACAGATTTGTACCAGAAAGCAAAAATAGTGCATGCTGATTATAGTGAATACAATATCCTATATTATCAAGGACAGCAATATCTTATTGACGTATCTCAAGCAGTATCCTGTTCCCATCCTAAAGCAAAACAATATTTAGCGAGGGATATTAGGAATATTATCAATTTCTATTCAAATATTGGAATAAACACTCCAGATCCCTTAGAAATTTATACAAGCATCATTCAACAAGGTGAATAATATGATAAACAAAGATCGACTTGCCGTAGTTATAGGAAAAAATGGGATAACAAAGAAGAAGATACAATACTTGACAAACACTTTGATTGAAATAGATAGCAGTACGGGAAATTACACTATTCTTCCACAAGAAGAAATGTCTGATCTTGAATTCGATTACGATAAATTTATGGAGCAGATAGATATCTCAAAGGAGACACTAAAAATATATAAAGAATCTCCAAATTTTGGATCATGGACAGCAAAAAAGATACTAGATGCAATTAATATTGGATTCAAACCCGAAAAGGCATTTAAACTAGTTAATCAGGATATCATTTTTGAAAAAATCTCTCTGGAAGATGCTGTAGGAAGCTCTCAAAAAGCAATAAAACGAATTAAAGGAAGAATAATTGGGGAGAATGGTTTTACACGTCAATCTATAGAAAAATATTCTACAGCATTTATTTCTGTTTATGGAAATTATGTGGGATTTATTGCAGATTTTGATTCATTAAAAATTGCACAGAAAGCTGTGGATATGATAATTGAGGGATTACCTCATAAAACAGTAACCGCTTTTCTTCAAAAACGGTATAGAGAACGAAAAGAAAAAGAATTTCATGAAACTTGGAAACCTACTTTTGATTAAAAAGTCATATTTCAGCTTCTTTCTTCTTTCGAGACTGATTTTCAATTTCAGGTAAGGAGAACATATCATCTGATAATTTTGGTTTGGGTTTTGGTAAATTTCGATAAATTGGGTAGGACCCATTGTTATATCGTGAATAATTAGTTGAAGATCCTAACACTTGTGGAGATTTTATACCTGTTATTAAAAGCATGACTCGAATATAATTTTGAATCTTTGGATCTACTCGAGCGCCCCAAATCACCATAGCGTTTTTATCCATCTTTGTGGAAATATATTCTGATACTTTATTCGCTTCAGTTAATGTCATATCATTACCGCCTGTTACATGAATTAACGCTCCTTTTGCTCCACTAATATCAATTTCTAATAGTGGGGAACTCAAGGCATCCTTGATAGCATCTTCAACGCGATTTCCCTTTTCTGTAGAAGACTCTCCAATTCCAATAAATGCGACCCCTCCTGTAGATAGTATAGTCCGAACATCTGCATAATCCAAGTTGATTAGAGAAGGAATGCTAACTGTCTCAGTTATTCCTTTGACCATTGTAGCCAAAACTTCATCAGCTAAAGAAAATGCTTCAATAATAGGTAGATCAGGCGCAATTTCGAGGAGCTTATTATTATCTAAAACTACTACGGTGTCAGCAAATTTACGTAAGTTTTTTAATCCATCTTGTGCTTTTGGTAATCGACCCATTTCAGTCTTAAAAGGTAAAGTAACAACTCCTACTACCATTGCATCATTTTGTTTGGCAATTTCTGCAACAATAGGGGCACTACCTGTTCCTGTACCTCCTCCTAAACCACACGTGATGAATACTAAATCAGCATCGCGAAGTATGCTATTTAATTCTTCTCTCGATTCCTCAGCTGCAGCACGTCCTATTTCTGGTTGACCTCCTGCACCTAACCCTCTAGTCAAGGTTTTTCCGATAAGAATTTGTCTATCACTTGCTTTTGAATCAAGATGTTGTTGATCTGTATTTATAGAAACACACGTAGCACCTAAAATTCCTATTCGCATAAGTCTATCAACTGTGTTATTTCCAGCACCGCCTGCTCCAACAATAATAATTTTAGCTTGTCCAATGTCTCCTCTGCTTTCGGGAGCTTTTTGTGTGTGTCT
>JAEOUK010000557.1 GCA_016839385.1 Promethearchaeota archaeon | reverse complement strand
TAAATCCCATTCTTGAATCAATATGATCTCAGAACAAAGTTTACGGAAAATTTATCATTGGAAAACCGATTTATTACTAAATGGTTTACGTCTAACTCAGAAGTTTTTAAATTCTGTTAAAAAGTTTTCAAAAGGAGAATGGGACAGAGGAAGGAAAAGCGGAGCAGGTCCAGCTGGTGGGAGGTACTTCCTATTTGACAATGGTTCAGTAGTAAATGCAGGTTTGTGGGGAACGCAATCTGAACAATCTTATTTATTATTGGAAGATGCAATAGGTCATAGTAAAGCTCACCCGGAAAACCTGATTTGCTTAATATACAATACCAAAACAGACGAAAGTATAGAATTAGAACTTATACCTATTCCAATAGAATATAATCTTGGTCCTAACCTTTCTGGTACAATAAATAAACAAATTGCTCTTGTACATGGTACGAATTGCTTTGCAAGTACCGTCGTGCAAAAATGTCGTTATTGGGGAGAAAAGAAAGCATGTGCATTTTGTGGAATAGAACTTAGCCTTAATGACAACAGTACTATAGAAAAAAAGACCCCAGAACAATTGATCTATGCAATTAATGATGCTAAGAAATTGAATTTATGCAACCATATGACTCTAACCATGGGTACACTCTCAAAAAGTGATAAAGGTGCTGAAAACTATATTGAAATTGTATCATCTATTAAAAAAAAATACCCTACTCTTCCGATCCACATTCAAATTGAACCATTTGACAATGATCAGTTACTTTATGACTTGAAAGATGCTGGTGTTGATACGATAGGAGTTCATTTAGAAATTCCAAATGATATTTTGCGCCAAAAATATTGTCCGGGAAAATTTGAAACTTCAAAATCTACATACGAAGATTTTTGGAAGAGATGCGTGAAAGTATTTGGTAAAGCTCAAGTCTCAACTTTTGTTTTAGTTGGATTTGGAGAACCTGTCCAAGAAATCATTGAATATAATGATAAATTAGTAGAAATTGGAGTGATTCCCAATATTATGCCCGTGCGCTATATTGTTGGTACAAGTTTAGAGTATCGTCCAATAATATTTGAAGATTTGCTTAAAATTTATGATTCTCTCGCAATATCATGTATTAAGCACGGATTGGACCCATGTTTGAATAAAGCTGGATGTATTAGATGTGCTGGTTGTTCTGCTGTGATTGATGCGTATAATTACCAAAGAAAAATCTACCACAACAAATAAAAAAGCATAGAACTAACTTAACATAAAATTATATTGAAATTCTATGACCAAATCTGACAAAGCCGACTTCCATGATATTCCGGAAAGTTATCAAGAATATATTGTTACAATTTATCGTCTTTCTGCGGGATCAAAAAAAGTTACTAATATTGAAATAGCAAAAAAAATGGGAAATGCACCTTCCTCTGTTTACAATATGTTAAAAAAATTGGCTAAGAAAGGGCTTATTGATTGGGAGCCTAAGCAAAAAGAGATAGTTCTTACAACAAGGGGGAACAAATTCGGAAAACAACTTATTTTTGGACATTTGATTATGGAATTATTTCTTCGAGAATATTTAGGACTAACAGATGATAATCAAATTCATAAATTAGCTTGTAAATTGGAACACCATGTAACCGGTCCTATCGAAGTCGGATTTCGAAAGAAAATTGGAGAAGATTTCTATCGAAGACTCGAAAAAATTGTTGAACAAGATACTGATCCAGATGAAACAATAAAAAAAATAAAAGAAGTATTTCCATCACCTCATCAAATAATTAAGAGATTTGCCTCAGAACTTATTAATAAACTTCCATCACAAGAAGAGGAAATAAATAAAATAAGGAAAAAGTTCATGCAATCGCTCTAAATTGTTTTTTTAATCATGTAAGAATTTTCCCATGACGAAATCTTTCCAATCCCTACCTATCATAAACACTCCTAATAATAATAAGAATAATCCAACAGCTCTATCTAGATAAGCCCATGCGCCATCACCATTCATTACCATTAAAATTCCTCCAATTGTCAATAGAATACCAATAAATGTTTCATGAAGATGTGCTTTTTTAATATAGATTCGCTTAAATCCAGTTGCTGCGAGTGATTTTACGAAATCTGGACATCGAATCAAGTAATAAAGGAGTAGAAAGGTGATACTTGCGTTTATTATGATATAAGATTCATCCGTATACAAATAAGAAGGATAATAGACCGATTCAAATGCAATATCTGAAGTTCTATAAAATACCCATAGTATAGCAAGAATTGCCAGAATCACAAGAATATTCATGGTTTTTAATAGGATTCTCCATACACCCTTACGATGAAATAGATCATTCATTGTATAGTGTCCATTTTTAGGAACAAATTTTTCTGGATGATATACTTTTTGCCCATTTGCAGCTTTTTCGACTTTAACCTGGATGATGTCGTCATGTATAACAATTATTTCAGTTGAATCCTCCTTATCTTTCTTTTTCACAAATCTGTTATGTATCAGCATCGAGATTAAAGCTAATAGAAATATCCCAACTATTATTATTATAAAAATTGATCGAAAAATTTCATTGTATCCAATTCGATTGAAAAAATTATCTATTTTGGTATGATCTATCCAATTTCCTGG
>JAEOUK010000556.1 GCA_016839385.1 Promethearchaeota archaeon | reverse complement strand
GAATTACCAGGCAATCTTCCGACGTGAATATCGGGGATCCATTCAATTTCTTCATATCGGCTTTCTCTTGTGCCTTCTCCAAATATTCCATCTCCGTCAACGTCCCAGTCTCCTGTTAAATCCGCATAATAATAATCAGTTGGTTTGTACACATCATCTGCTCCGTTGGCTTCATAATAATTAGATCCTTCCTCTCTTAGAACTCTAGTATCGGGATTATAAACGTATCTCGTTGGGATTAAATCTGTATCCCCAACAAGTAATACCCATTCAAGTCCATAATTTGTGTAATAATCTTTTAGGCAATTACGTAGCTTTTCTGCTTCATCTCTACCGGGATATTGCATATAAGTAGTGCGATTAATGATTTTACTGGGAACACCTTTTTGAGTTTTCCAATTTGATAGGCTAGTAACAGAGTTTTCATATCCATCTGGAACTATAAATAACATCTTTATGCTTTCTTCAAACCAATCCTCTCTATATCCTGGATTTATTTCTGAAAGAATCTCTTCATGGATACTGGTATAATCTATATTAGGTTGTGTTTTAACAAAAAGATTTGAATCACTAAAAAATACACTACTCAAACTTATGAAAAGAATACTGAATAGAATCAAGTCGAATAATTTTCTCTTCACAATCGCGCAACCCTTTAATTATGATAATATGAAAATAATGTATATTTTTAGTTTATTCTTTTTAAAGAAAATACGGATAGTTATGAAATTATCTAAGTGTAATCAAAAATTACTTTAATTGCGTGTGTGTTTTTCTTATTTTCAAATGTCGAATATGCTTTTTTGTAATCTTCAAGCCGGAATCGATGTGTTACAAAATTTTCAAATAAATCAGGATTTTTTGACATGAATTTTAACCCGAAATCAAAAGGATCGACAATTTTTCCTTCATAATTCGAGACACTCTGAAGGAAACTACTTGAAATACTAACTTCTTTGTAAACTTGAACCGCCCAATCAACTTTCTTCGTAATGGAATATCCCATTCCTATAACAACGATTTTACCTCCTGAACGGATTATATGAAGCCCATCCTCTATTGTTGCTTCTGTTGCCACGGTATCGTAAATTAAATCAGGTCCCTTTGCACCGTAAATATATGGTTTTCGCATTAAAGGCGAAACTAGATGCGCATTAAATTTCTGTGCAATTTGTTTATAAAACTTCGATTTATCATTAATTCCATATTGAATATCATTCGCTCCTAGGTGTTTTGCTATTTCAGCTTGATGGGGATAACGAACAATTGAGGTAATTTTGCATTTTAGATCTAATGCTCGAATTGCAACAATAGTCATAAGACCTATAGTACCAGCTCCGATAACCAGTACTTCATCGGAATCTAAAGGTGGATTACGCATTATGGCATGCAATGCGACAGTAAAAGGTTCTATCAATACTGCGATGTGATTAGGAACATTATCTGGAACCTTATACAAGTTTTTCTCAAAAGCAAGGAAATACTCGGCATATCCACCATAAATCTGTCCATTAAATGGTTTGAAAAGTCGTTCTTTATCTGAATCATCCCCTTTTCCAACTAAAGTGTTGCAGTGTTGCCAATCACCTTTCAAGCAGCTTGGACAAGGGGAGAAACCATAGGATGCACAATGTACAGTGGGATTTAATGCTACTCTATCTCCTACTTTAAAGGACGAGTTTACATTTGTCTCTTCTATGGCACCTACGACTTCATGTCCAATAGGGGCTGGATTTAATGGACTAGAAAGAATGCTTGCATAATATGACATATCTAATTTGACTTGATGAATGTCTGAACCACAAACACCTGCATTTAACGTTTTCACTAGTATCTGATTATCATTCCGAATTACTGGCTTAATCCAATCTTCTTTGTATTTGAATGTGAGAAATTTTGGAGCAAGATGTATTTTACTAAGTACAATTTTCCACATTTTCAAATCAAAATATATACCCTTCATATTCTTCACTTACATCTGATTTTTAGAGTCATGCACCAATTGATTATTCGCTGAAACGAATCTAATTGGTTCTACTTCATATAAAATTCCCTGTATATCTAAATCATATTTTCTTTTTTTAATAATTTGCATAATCCATTCAATTGAGCCTTTAAACTTGACTTTTTCCCATAACCGAATTAATCCATCCCATACTGCAACTGTTATGAACATGAGGATGAGCATTGGTATTGCAGGAGTAGAATGTCGAGCCATAAAATCGAAAGGGCTGATTAGTGTTCCTATATAACGTAATAACAATTCGGGATATGCTTGCCAAACAAATATAGACATAGATAGTATTCCCCATCTACGTAACAATTGGGTGTGTGTTAAATAGTTCTTTCCATCTTTTCTGGCATTAAACTCATTCATTCCCAAGAACCATACAATAATGATAAGTTGAAATCCATTCGTCAACAACCAGAACCATATTGGATGCACGAAAAATTGCTGTTCAAGAATCATATATACTTCATTGATACGGGTTAAAACAATCGAAGTACCAATTATAATCATCAAAGCTGCAGTAATTTTTCCGAAATTTATGATATGAACTGGTTTGTGAAACTTATCACTATTGGTTATCAAGATTGCTAAACTAGCACCGATACAAGCTGTCGCAAAAAATGGAAAAAGCGGTTGAGGTAACCCAAAAATGGGAGAAAGCACCAGATTCTTGAAAAAATCTCCTATTCCCATAATATAATAATATCAATCAACAGGCT
>JAEOUK010000743.1 GCA_016839385.1 Promethearchaeota archaeon | reverse complement strand
TTTCGACCTTCCTTCCATCCAAAACGTAGAAAATGCCATAGGGGATTCATGTCAGCTTTAAGAACATCAGGATTGTTATCCAGGTAATACTGTTTATCAAAAAGCCCACTTTTCTTTATCAAGTAATACTCACGTAGAATTCTACACATCGAAAGCCCTATTTTCAGCTATAACAATTAGAACTGAATCGTTTAATAGATTATTAAATTATACTGGAAATATTTCATGGATTTTTGGCAAGAAAAGTTTTGTAAATTTTCTAATCCTTATTGACATATATTTTCAAAACTTTATATCGACTTAAAAAATAATTTGAATGGAATGATGAGAGCATCCAACAATTATTTAAAATTCAAAAGTCTCATTATTGAATAGTTTCTCCAGCTGCGGTTTGATTTTTTATAAGCACGTTTTAATAATATCAGAAATCATTATGATTGCATTAGCTGGGAGATCAGTATAGAGGGGTAAGCATAACACCCGGTGGGAAATATCTTCAGAAACAGGCATTTGTTGGTTTTGAATATAGGGTAATTGGCTTAATGATGGGTAAAAGTACCGACGGGGAAAGACTCCATGATCATGGAGGGCATGAATGGTGCTCATGAGAGCATTCTCGTCTGGGAAGATGACGGGAAAATAAGCAAAATTGTAAGATGTCCCTGGTGTTGGGTGAGGTATACGCAAGGCTGAATCCTTGAGATGCTCATGATAGACTCGACTAAGTTTCTCTCTTGCGGAAATGATGTTAGAAATTTTGGGGAGAATACAGAGTCCCATCGCAGCATGAAATTCGGTGTTTTTTCCATTTATCCCCAAACCCCAATATTCTTCCTGACCTTTATGACCAAAATTTCGCATATAGCTGATTCTATGCGCGAGAGCATCGTCATTTGTGATGATTGCCCAACCTTCAACTGTATGAAATATATTTGTAGCATGAAAACTGATAATGGATAGATCTCCATATGAAGCCAAGGAGATATATTTATAGTTTACGCCAAACGTATGGGCGGCATCATAGATGACTTTGATGCCGTATTTTTGAGCAATATTTTCCAATTTTCCAACAGGACAGGGGAATCCATAAACATGTGTGGGTAATATGGCAATTGTTTGTGGTGTAATTGCATTCTCAATCAGATCAGGATTAATGCAAAGCGTATCCGGATCAATATCAACAAAGACAGGTTTGCAGTTTTCCCAGATTATTGAGGATGTGGTTGCTACATATGAATAGGGCGTGGTGATAATCTCGCCTTGTTTTTGTAATGTTTTAATGGCAATTTGAAGGGCAACGGTACCATTTGAAACGAAAAAAAGATGTTCAACATTTAAGTAAGATTTTAAATCCTCTTCCAGTTGTTGGGCTAAAGGTCCGTTATTGGTTAGTTGATTACTCTCCCAAATTTCTTGTAAATAACTAATATATTCCTCGATTGGAGGGAGGTAAGTTTTGGTTACATTTATTATGTCATTTTTCATAAAATTTTAGAGTTTTGGGCTCATTGATATAAGTTGCAACGAATAATCCTATTTTACTTCTTTTTTAAGATCTAAAATAAGACTTGCTTTATATATGATTCAATATCGTGAATAGATTTAGATATGGGTTGATGGCTATCAATTTCAACGACATTCATATTTCTGGAGCGCATAAAAGAATAAAATAGATCGATAGTGTTTTGCAACTTGCTTAATATCTCAAATAACTCATTATCAGATAGTTTTTGATAAGGAAGGGGTATGCCTTGTTCTCTTATTTTCATTCGTCTTAAGCAAGTAATGGGATCTGATTTTACGAATATCAGCAAATCCGGTTTTGGCATTGCTATGAACAACTCTTCTGCAAGTTCTCCCTTTACAACTCCATGATTATCTATTATATAATTTGCTAGATAATAACAGAATCCCTCATCAAACATTAGCCAATCGTTTGGAGCATTGGTGATACTGGCTTGATAAAAAGTAGATAGTGTAAAGATGTAAGATAAACTAATTCTCCGAATATTGTCGATGTTATTTGGATAAGAAAGTTTGTCATCACTGATTAGGAGATTTTTAAAAAAAGATGTGTTGTTGAGTATGAATGATTTTAAATAGGAATTATTATCTCCACCCAGTGATTTATATCTCTTATCGTTTAGCATATCTTCGAAAAGCTTGTTCGGACCAGGCTCGTATCCTAGTTTTTCCAATAAGAATGAATTAATAGTTCTGTAAAGCGTTGTTTTTCCTGAACCAGGGATCCCAATGAATTCAATGAGTGTTTTATGCGGTTGATTATTCGCTCTAATATCAATCGCATTCCGAAAAATTTTTTCAGGATTTTGGGACAAGATTTCTTGGTCTAAATTGGATGTTAACAGATCAGTGTTTGTTCGCGTTGAAGGACACCTTCCTTCTTTCCTTCCAGACCGAATAAAATGCCATAATGGATTTTTGTCTGATTGGCGAACATCTGGATAAGTTGATAAGTAGTATTTGGAATCAAATAAACC
>JAEOUK010000555.1 GCA_016839385.1 Promethearchaeota archaeon | reverse complement strand
TTTCTTGTGGTTCGGGATAATCTTTCAGAGCTTTGCCAGGAAGATGCTTGGAAATGGTACATACATACGATTCTCCGTTAATTGTAACCGATGAAATATAAAAAATAATTGATGTTAAATTGTCTTCGCGATTCAGAGCATCAAGTAATTGTTGGTCGAATTTCACTTGATTAATATCTTGTTTTTCGAATTTTACTATCAGTTTAGGATCTTGATCTACTAAATAGAATCGCGTAAGCAAGGACTCATGTAACTGCGTCTCATTTACACATCTTCCTGCTAAAATTCCATCTATCAAAGTTTTATAATCATTTTCCACTATTTATCACTTCAAACTAGGTTAAACTGTGGATATCATTTAGAGAGGGTTATGACTCCTATTTAAAATTTTGAATAAAAAAAGAAAATTAGATTTCGTCGAGAATTTTTCTCTTTTTTACATCGTAATCCTTTTGTGTAATCCTTCCCTCATCGAGTAATTCTTTCAACAATTCTATTTTTTCTAAAGGTGCTCTCGCTTTAGCAAGCTCCTTTTCTTTTTCACGGATAGCATCTTCCCGTGAATTGTCTTCTGGACAATTTTGTCCAGGTGCTCGTGAGATCATATTAATTCGATGGATATGAGGGATATTATATGTAAGATGGTTTACAGATTTCTCGACACTTTCTTTGATTTTTTTACTATAATCTCTCATTTTTATACCGAATTCTTGCATTTCTTGTTCAAAATCTTCGGAATCGAATTCATGATCATTATCTTCTATACTTTCCCTTTGATCATTTTCAAAATCATTCATTTTTTTTCTTCCTGTTTTATTTTATAAAAATAAAAAAAATAGTTGTGGAGTAATTATCAGATTAGATTTCATCCAGGATTTTCTTTTTCTTCTCATCAAAATCCTGTTGCGTTATCATTCCTTCATCGAGTAATTCCTTAAGCATCTTTATTTTTTCCATTGGTGCCCGGAGCTTTGCTCTTTCTTGTTCTTTCTCTCGCAACTCTTCATCTGAGAATACAGGAGCTCGAGGCACATGAGGTGCTCGAGGTGGCATTGGAGGTCTAGTAAATCTAATTTTTCGCAGATGAGGATTTTCATATTCTAAATGCGCAAGTTTTTTTTCTACAATTTTTTGGGCTTTTTCACCCATTCTCCTTGCTTTTTCTTCCATTTTCCTGCCATATTCTTCCATTTTCTTCTCGAATTCCTCCATTTTCTGATGATAATCTTCCATTTTCTCTTCATACTCCTCATCATCGATATCTATTTCAAAGTCCTTGAGATGGTCCAGTTCCTTGAAGTTTATTTTCTCTAATTCTTCTTCTAATCCTTTCAAACCTTCTTTCAGACCTTTTTCGATCTCTTTCCCTAAATCGACTCCTTTTTCAGTCAATGCCATAATTCCATCAAGAGAACCACGGATTAATTCTGATACGGATAGGTTTAGTTCCTTTGCGAACTTCTTTACTTTCTTGCGCATTTTTTCCGGGATAGTGAAGTTGATTCTTACAAACTCATCTTCTTCTTCATCTTCCTCCTCTTCGTCGTCATCATCATCATCATCATCTTCTTCATCTTCCTCCTCTTCGTCGAATTCATCGTCATCATCAAATTCATCATCTTCAACGTCCAGGAAGTCCGGTTCCTTATCATTCTGGTTGTTATAATTCTCAATCATTTTGTTTAACTCCTATTTATCACTTTTTTATCATTCATTTTCTTAAACTTTGGATTTTTTTTGCATTAGTTTTTAGTTCAGACATAAAGCTTGTTTCATTCATATTCAGATAAATTTCGTGTATTTGTGACATTTTTTATTTTTACCTCGTATTTTTATCGTGTTTTTTACACATCAGTGTGTATTGATATGTAAGAATCAAGTTTCATATATAAATGTTTGCATGCTGATACACATTTTAATACACATCTTAATAAAAATCAAAAATAAGTGACATAGAGTGACGTCAATACACACTCAAGAAAAGTACATAGTCCAGATTTACTGAGTATCGGAAAACTTGGTTTTAAAGAACAGTATCGTTATTGGTATCGTAAGAAATAAGGAAAAGGAAATTCCTTTTCATTTTCGGACCTAACAATATTAAAAAATCCTACATCGAGACCCTATCTAATAAGTTAAAATCACGAATAATTTAAACAAAAATATACATAAAAACAATGAAATTGCAAACAAGAATTTCACTGAATGCAATTGATTTTACAGAATTTTCTCAGCAGAAGAATTCAATGAAACGATAATACTTTTTGAAAAGCAACCTGAGGAGAATAAATTGAATATTGATGAAGTGATTTTAGCATGGAAAAATTATCTGAAGAAAAAGAATCTACACGATTATTATTTATTGATAATTTGAGAAGCCTTTTGACATTCATTGTAGTTATGCATCATACTATGATTACTTACGGCGCAAGCGGAGGTTGGTATTTCGTGGATCCTGATGCAGAATTCTCTATAGTACTATCTTTCGTAGCATCACTAGATCAAGCGTTTTTCATGGGCTTATTCTTTCTTTTATCTGCATACTTCACTCAAACAAGTTATAATCGTCACGGACCAAGGAAATATTTGAAAAATCGATTACTACGATTCGGAATTCCATTACTCATTTATATCATTTTAATTGAACCTCTAATGGTTTTTCTATTATATGTCAGACCAGATGGAATTTACAACTTTTTTCAATACTACACGACGTATTTCACATCCTGGGAAGGTTTTTTTTCCTATATATCAAGCACTGGTCCGTTATGGTTCATCTTTATGTTATTACTCTTTGCAATTTGCTACAGCATTTATAGACAAATAACTAAGAACCACCCAGAGAGAGAGATTGAGAAAAAAGCTCCTAAAAATCTTGCACTTATAATCATCGGTCTAACTATGGCAACATTGAATTTTCTGATGCGAATCCCTTTTAATGGCCTTGAAGGTGTATCAGTTCTAAACATTCAACTTGCCTTTGTCATGCAATATATCGTAATGTTGATTCTTGGTATTATTTCATATAGACGAGATTGGCTCCGTAAAATTACCAAAAAACAAGCATTTATTTGGCTTTATATCATAGGAGCATCCCTCCTGTTGTATGGAATTGTCTTAATTTTCTCTGGAGCTCTTGAAGGAGATATTTCAAAATTGTTAGGAGGATTTTATTGGGAATCTTTTGCATACTCTATTTGGGAAGCCTTCTTTTGTTTAGGAGTAAGTATTTGTTTGATATATCTATTTCGCGAAAGATTGAACTCCCAGAATAAAGTGACGAAACTTATTTCAGATAATTCTTATGCAGTATATTTGATACATGCTCCAACATTAGTTGCAATATCAGTATTATTCTCCTTTGTCTCAATGCCTTCTATTCTGAAATTTCCAATTGTGTTAATTTTAACTCTTGGTTTTGGCTTTCTTTTAAGCCATTTTGCACTACGTCGAATTCCCGGGGCGAAGCGAGTACTAGGATGAAAACTTTCTTTTATACTTGAAAAAATCAGCTATTCAGACCATTGTAAAAAAAAGAAATAAATATCGAAATATAACTTATATTGGCTTTCGTAGCTTTGTCAAAGCAAAGACATCTCGATAAAAATCAAAAAT
>JAEOUK010000554.1 GCA_016839385.1 Promethearchaeota archaeon | reverse complement strand
TAAAAGAACCATCATTATTAGCCCGTTCTGCATTATTATGTGACCGTAACGCAACTTCATCTTGCTGTTCTCGTGTCCATCCATCTCTAGCAACAAGGAATTCTGCTGTTTGACCCATAATATAAGGTTTTCCTCTTGCCCATTCGACCGGTCCATCTTTTGGATAAGGTACAAAAATAGAACCACATTGAAGCCCATGAATCAATCCATCAGCAAATTGCCTATCTTGAAGTCGAATGCCCCATCGAGCTTCTTGAACTACATAGGGAACATTGCTCATAGATTCCACACCACCTACCAAACAACAATCCAACACTCCATTTGCAATGTACATACTTGCATCAAGAGTTGCTGCCATTCCCGAAATGCATACTCGATTAACTGTAATAGCGGGAATTGAATTTGGAAGTTCAGCTATTAATTGAGCTACTCGTGCAACGTTCATTGCGTCCACAGGCTCTAAACAACTCCCAAAACGAATATCTTGAATTTCATTTACTAATTCATTCATACCCGCACGTTCAATTGATTCTTTCATTACTCCTGCAGCTAATTGAGGGGCTTGAACTGTCTTCAAACTTCCACCAAAAGCACCAATCGGAGTTCTACATGCACTTACGATAACTGTGTCTCTCATTCTCATCATTTTGCCCAATTTACGTAGTTAATATATTAATTAAAATAGAATTAGATCTCTATTCTTTGCAATGGAAATACTCACCATTCAAATAAATACTTTCTAAACGAAATTTTTATCATAGAGTGATTGCAGTATCTGATTGGTAAATTTATATATATTTAAATTAAACTAATCACATGGTAGATTGTCCTAATTGTGGTTGTCCGTGTGAAATTGGGATTAAAATCTGTCCTAGTTGTGGATTTCAAATAGATTCCTACTCACTTGATGATTTAAATAAAGAAGAATCCGTTCTTGAACGCAATCCCAATATGATACATCGTAAACACATTATTGGTTCATATCTTCTTCATATTCCTGCAATTCTCTTTGGTTTTTTTATATGAAATTAGTATCTTTTAGATCATTCATTGGGTCTGGGTTATTAGTATTTATTGATATAGTTCTATATCTAGCTTCAGTATTTTGTGCATTTGTTCTAGGGATAATCGCTTTAAAAAATAGCAAGAATTCAACTGAAACGTTATTTATCTGGATAGCATTGGTGTCTCCTTTCATTACTACTGCTTTATTATTCATAATTCTACTATTGCTGTAATTCTATTCTTATTTTCATAATTATCTTTGTCTGTAACCCTTTACAAAAGTAGATGTCTTTTCCCCATCGTTTTTTATTAGCCCCACAGTCCCATGAAATAAATACTCGCTAAACACATTTCAAGATCATAGCATTCATACCAATAGGGGATTTCCTTGTCGTCGAATAAGAAGAGTTCAAAAAAAAAGAAAGAATCAAAGAAGGATCCGGCTCAAAAAAGCATTTTGGGATTCATGGAAGAAGATTCTGCAAAACCAGCAGAAAAATCAGAAAAAAAAACTTTGGAGAAAATAGAACCACAAGAAAAAATAGAATCCACAATAAACAAGCCTGAAATTGAAGAAAAAGCATCTACAAAAAAGCAACCTGATAAGAAACCAGATATAAAAGAAATAGACTCTCCAAAGAAAATCCAAGAAAAAGAAGAACCTATTGTTAAAGAACAAAAGGAAGTTAAACAACAAGCAGAGAAACCAAAAAAAGAAAAGAAAAAAATTGAACAGAAGAAAGTCACAAAGAAGTTTATCGCTGGAACTAAAGTACAGAAATCAGATTTAACCTTTTATTCGATGAATTCAGAATCTTTCGGTGAACAACGGTTTAAAAATCCAGTTCAAGATAGGAAAGGAGCACCAAAATCAGTTTACGTAGAAAATCTTGTTCAAAATGGAGAAATCTGTGAAAATATGGAACAAGGAATGCTCCTAACAGTTGAATATTCAGGAATACATAATAAAGCGTATGCGAGATTTTATGATTTAACTGATCAAAAAATCAAATTCTGGTTGGATAATACGAATCACCATCCATATGCACTTCAAAGAGCAAGTAAACAGGAATTAGAAAAAATTCAAGAATTAATGGACTTTGAGGGTTTCGATAGAATTGAAACCATTGACATTGAAGACCTTCTTTATGATCGTAAAATAAAAGTATCGAAAATTATTGCAAAAACTCCAAATGATATTGGGAAAAAAGGGGATATCATAAATGATGACCCAATGAGTCTCAAACCAAGTTCTATTTTCAATATATTAGCCAGAGCAGGTTTGGGTGGTGCACATGAAGCAAATATACGATATCACCATAATTTTATTTATGATCGAGAACTCATACCAGGATTAATATATCGGATAAAAAATGGTAAAATTTCCCCGATTGAACTCGAAACCACTCCAGAGATGGAAAAAAAACTACTGAAGCTATTCTCAGATGAACCCGAATCATTTCTGGAAATGGCGCAGAGATACATGAAGCTTTTCTCTTATCCTATTCCCGAAATCCGTCGAGTCGCATTCGATATTGAAGTAGAAGTTCCAAAAACGGGAGGTTTGCCAGATCCTACAGGTGCAAGGCAGCGATTGACAAGTATATCATTTTGTAGCTCAGACGGCATGAATAAAGTATACGTATTATGGCGTGAAAAAGTCTCATTAGGAGAAAGGATAACAAATTTTCCCGAAAATGTCGAAATTATCTATTTTGATGACGAAAAAGACATTTTAACTGAAACTTTCCGAATTTTATGGGAATATCCGCTTGTGGTCACGTTTAATGGAGATAATTTCGACTTAAATTATCTCTATCATCGAGCAAAAAACCTCAGTCTCCCGGATGAAATAAATCCCATAGAAATGAAGCGTCAAGGTGGAATGACCATGGTAAGAACGAATGCTTTCTTAAAACATGGTGTGCATCTAGATATTTTTCAGATTTTTGCCAATAGAAGTCTCAAAGGATATGCTTTTGGTGATATTTATGAGCGTAATTCTCTAGATGAAATTTCTAAAGCATTCCTTGGAGAAGAGAAAATCAAACATGATACCGGGAAAAAATTCTCGGCACTAGATATCGCTACAATGGATTTGCAAACCCTTTCATATTATAATATGATTGATTCAGTTCTAACTCTAGAATTAACAAGTTTTGGTGGAAATACTGTTTGGAACCTCATTGTATATCTAATGCGAATTACCAAACTGCCATTACAAGACCTTTTCAGACATCAGATTTCGATGTGGGTTCGAAATATTTTATATTATGAACACAGAAACCGAGGTTATCTCATTCCGCGTAAATCAGAGTTAGCAGAATTAAAACCTGGTATGGGAGAGGAATTTGAAGGTGGTTTTGTTTTTGATCCCATCCCTGGAATACACTTTAATGTTAGCGTTATGGATTTTAGTAGTCTATATCCTACCATCATTAAAAGTAGGAACCTCTCATATGAAACTGTGAATTGTGTCCATCC
>JAEOUK010000553.1 GCA_016839385.1 Promethearchaeota archaeon | reverse complement strand
ATCCGTATGGGGTACTGACTGGATTTTTTTTCGTGGAATTTTAGGCCCAGCACCTTTTGGTTTTAAAATCGGTGCTGGTTGTGATATTCTGGCATATCTGTAATTTGGGTAAAATGCATGTATTCTCAATATGTCGTTTTGGCGAAGCTGTTTTATGGCAAGATGATTCAAGTTTTTTGAAAATCTAAATTATTGGGATTTCATCTACATATCTGTAATTTGGTGGAATTTGTGATATTTTATGATATCAAAGATTTTTTAAAGCAAGGTTTTCTGCGGATTACTCCCATATTTGATTATATTTCATGATATTTGGATAGCTGTAAAATTCTTTCAGATAGGTCATTCAGAGAATTTTTGTGTTATTTGATTGAAAATCACGCGCTCCCGTCGATTTTGATTTTGACCTCAACCCTACGATTCTTTTTTCTTCCTTCGATAGATGAGTTGCTAGCTAAAGGGTTTTCAGGTCCCTTTCCAAAAACTTTAATTTTTGATTCTGGAATTCCATATGCTACAAAATAATTTTTTACAACATCTGCTCTGAGTTTCGAGAGCTTTTTGTTTTGCCAATAATTGCCGCGAGAATCTGTGTACCCTTCTATGATGATTTCTGCCTCTGGATAGCTTGTATAAACTTTTATTATTTTATTAAGTAATACAAAAGCCTCGTCTGTAAGCTCGTCTGAATTATTTTTGAAATTAAAAATGAACTTTTTATCAGATGTGTTAACTAAGCTTGTATTTGTGAGTCTCACTTCCTTTTTATTTTCAATTTTATCGGGTTTGATATTATACATAGCCATTGCTGCATTAAATTTCTGTATAAAATATTCATACTTCTTTTCGGCAAGATCTTCAATCGATGCACGTGAAGGGATTTTTAGATCTAATTTGCTGGCAAAATATCCGGCAGTGAAAGATAATATGATTAAGGCAACCATCAACACCGGCGATTTTAATAACTGGTTAATTTTCTTTGGAATAACAGGTTTTTTAAATTGTTTTCTATACTTTTCATGTTTTTTGTTCTGTTCCCCACTATCGCTCTGTAAAGTTTGATGCTCACCTGAACATTCCTTAATAGTCTCTGCATCGATTTTCTTAATACCCATGGAATGCCCATTTACCAGAGCACGATCACAAATGCGATTTATCAAACAAGGATTACCTCTTGAAAAGGAATAAATTTCGCGAACCGCTTTTGATGTGAAAATTTTTCTTTTAATACCAGCCGATTCAAGGTGATGTTTTATATATTTGGCTGTTTCTTTCTTAGTTAATGGATCAAGGCTACATCTAACCGTGATTTTTTTTGAAATCTTATCAGGACTTTGCTGAATTATCAATTCGTCTAACTCATTTTCCCCCACCATAAGGATATTTATCATTTTTTTATTATTAATCTCGATATCTGATAAATTATCCAGCTCTTTTAAAACGTCTGTATTTAATTTATGTGCATCGTCAATGATTAAAACTATTTTTTCATTATCAGAATATGCTTTTTTTAGAATAAAATTTAGATGTACAAAAAATGCAGGTTTAGTTGTAATTTCTTTATTGAGGTTGAAGCTTTTTGCGAAAATATTATAAAAATCGATACAACCATAGTGTGAATCAGAAACTTTTACTATCTTCACATCTGGACCGAGGCTATTCGCGAAGTAATGCACTAACGTAGTTTTTCCAGTACCATTGTCACCGGTAAGTAGAAAGAATCCATGTTTATTCTGAATTCCATTCTTCAGAGCAGCAATAGCATCTGAATATTGCTTGCAATGATAGAAAAATTTCGAATCAGTTAATGTCTGAAATGGCTTTTCTTCTAAATTATGAAATGAAAGGTACATAGTAATTATCGATATAATATATTAAGCTGTGATGTATGATCTAAATGAAATTAGCTTAATTTAGTATCGACCTATGGTGGAAAAACTTTAATTAATGAAAAATGTATGCACAGCAGGAATGAGCTTTAAATTCTTATCTTAAGCGATTAAAATCTCAAAGGAATTGTTGGATTTTGGAGATTATTTTGATTTGTGTATACTAAGAACAAATAGAGTTTTTCCGCTAAAGATACCCATTTTTATTTACCTAACTTTTTAGAATTCTAAACCAACGTTCTTTCCAACTAATCACTGATGTGCCTAAATTTCAGATATCACCAACAAAAACCAAGTATTTTGCGTCCTCATTATTAAAGATACTGTAAACGTATCACATGAGAATCATCTTTTAGGTTTATGCCGTTTGGTGGTAAATAGAACTGCATTTCAAAAGTTGTGTTCACTCCAACATATCGGTACTTTTTAGGGTCTAAAGATATTTGTGTTTTTTTGGCATATCTGCAATCCCGTAGTTCCAACCACCACCTAAAAATTGATCCCGATTGACAAAGGCAGCGCCAGCAATGGATAAATACGAACGTTGAAATAATGTCAGATAAACGTGATCCTCCCCCCTGCAAAAATCACAGATAGGCCCGCCCGCCATCTCGACT
>JAEOUK010000552.1 GCA_016839385.1 Promethearchaeota archaeon | reverse complement strand
TCAATTCCACCTCCAATCACTTCATCCACTTTTTCTGAGCCAGTTGTAATTCTCGGTAAATGTCTGCGTCGCTCCCAAACTTGATCTGCAGTTACATAAGTTAAATGTAAATTTTCTCGAGCTGCCTCAATGATACTTGCTGAAGTTTTTTCTCCAAGTCCAGTATCTTCCATAATAGTTTGTTGAGGAGTCATAGCAATTGCTTGCAATGTGACATATCCCGCATCTTGTAATTTCTTTAAAGTTGCGGCTCCTACACCAGGGAGATCTTTTACATCATAATTTAATGAATCTACAACAAACGGACTAACTTTACCAAAGTCTTCTGTATTTTGAGCACCAGTGGAATTTGAAAGGTCAACCTTAAGTGCTTCAAGTTCCTCATCAATTAATTCTTCAGGTTCATCTTGATCTTTGATTTTTTCTTCCTCTTCCTCTATTTTCTCGGTGTCTGTTTTTGCAGTTTTCTTACTGGTTTTTTTTGTTGATTTTTTTGTAGTTTTTTTCTTTGCCATACCAATCCTCACCCTCAATATGGAAATTAAACATTGTTATTAATCGTATAATCCAAAATTAGAGGAGTTTATTAAGATAATTCTAGAGTTAAGAATCTTACAAGAGTTAGATCATTTAAAGTCAAAAAGAGTGCAGAAAATAATATATTTAAATCCCAAAACTTATCTTATTCTTCAGTTAATTCGACTACTTTATTTACCGTACTTCTCATTTTAGTAAAAAGAATATCCATTCGAGCATCTTCTTGTAATACACAGACCAAAATAAAGTCTTCACCACATTCCATACAAATAAATTTACCCTCTGTTCCTTGGATGATGCAAACATCTAATTCTCCTTTCTTAAACTCCAATAACACTCGTTCACAAGTGGATAATATAATTGCTGACATCGCAGCGATATGCATTGGAGAGACGTCTTCTTCCAATATTGAATTCACTATTAAACCCTCTCTAGAAACCAACGCAACACTCTGAATACCATCTACTTCGTTCATAAGAGTTTTCAATATGAAATTTAACTGTTCTTCGCTCATCTTCGTCACTTTGGATTGAATTTACTTTACGACTTTTCTGTTTCTATTTTTGCGTGTCTGGGACGTAATCCAACATTTATGAATTTATCTGATAATGAATCTACGTATCAAGTGCCTAAATGAATTTGTATGGGTGTGATTTTCGTATTCCGAAATTGGATCATATTTCATGAAAATCGTTTCAAAGCAATTGCTTTACGATCCGCTTTTCTTTGTTCCATACTTAACGAAGACTGTATAGCGGTATTACAAATCTGTTTTCCAGTGTTTACCAAGGGATTGTTCTCCCAGTTAACATCTAGTAGCAAACAGAAGTAATATATTGTTGATTGGATAAATGCAATCAAATATGCCATACTTTCTAAATTATACTCCGAAATATTTAGCATTGCTGAAGGTATTTTTTGTGTCAGTAGGGCTTGAAATGTGGCATCTGCTTGATGATTTACTATATCCAATGCAGAAATCTTCTTTAGACCGAATGATGGATTATCTAGCTTGATGTCTTCTGGCTCAGAACGGTTTGTCCATAAGAATGGCGTAGCATGTCCTTTTGAACCTCCTAATAGTAATTCCAACACAGAATGCTGACATAGAGGAGCTTCTTGTTTAGTCCCCATCATTCCTTTTCCATTTTTTCCAGAACTTTCACTTATTTCCTGAACAAATAAACCTGCAGAACCCTCAAGATAAGACGAATATGGCATGACAAAACAATTTCGATATCCTTCTGTATATTGTTTGTATAGATGAGATGCATATTGTAGCGCAAAATTCTCTTCTAAATTCTCTAATTTTCGAAAGATCGAATAAGCATTCTCTAAATATTTGAGAAAAGAATCTATATCAATTCCTGCAAGATAAGCTGGAACAAGAGCTACGTTTGAGATGCTAGCGGCAAATCTCCCCGAAAGATCTGGAACTGGTAAAACGGGTTTCTTCAGCTTTTTCAAATATTCAAACATGGGACCTTGAGAACTCAGACCTAACATTGGATAAGTTGAGAACACATCCAATGTTGAGTTTACATCTAAAGTGTTTCCCCCCCGTGAGATTGGAATTACGAAGGATTCCTCTGGATCACAAATTTGAAGAATTGTTGTCAATTCTCGTGGACGTGATGATACTACCGGTATAAAATTGCATGAAGTCAATCCTTCTAAAGCCATCATAGTCTGAATTGAGCCACCTGTTCCCAATACGATCAAATTGTTCGGAGGATATTCTAAAATAGGATCACAAATCTCATGTATTTTTTCTAAATCAACGTGAGAGTATACGTCCATGAAAAACGGTTTTCCCCAGTGAGGTTTATTCTGTGCAATTTTTTCAACTAATTTGATTAGTTCAGAATTGTCAATTATGGGATAATATTCAAGCTCTAGTAAAGAATGCATAGTAGTTCACGTATTAAAAGGTGAACTGAGAATTTAAACTTAGGAGCTTTTTTGCAACATTTGAGCATATTGTCTAAGAGCTTTCCACATATCTTCACCGAATCTACTCACTATTGCATATTTCATAGAATCAATAATATATGGTACATTTTTCTTAGTTTTTACATTGCGCGTTAAATTTACACAATTCATCTTTGTATATAAAAAATCTTCAAATCCATCCATCATTTTAAGCGTACTACATTCATCATCCACACGTTTCTCCATTGGATAGGGAGCATCTCTCGCTGTTCCATTTCGAGAAACTCGAATATCGATAGGAAATGTTGTGCATATATTGAATTTTTCTATTGGCCAATACAATCCTGCATCATCGCAATATTTATGGAGAGAACATAATCCATTATCCATAAGAAAAATGCACGCAGATTCCGGTACTTCGGAAATATTTGTTTCTAAATCTTCTGAATCTATAAGATCTTCATCAAAATCTTCAGAAATTTCGATAATTTCCTCATCGTCTATGTCGATATCTTGATCTTCAACATCCTCATCATAATAAAATCGAGAAGATTCATCAGGAGAGCACCGTGTTTTATATAAATTCTCTTCTGGATCCCAATCTTCTGGTAAATAAAATTCGTCATTATATTTCTTCAAGACTTGTTGACTTTCTTCAGATAGATAAGGCTTGAGTTTGGGGAGAATTTCCTCGATAAATTTGATTTCCAGAGGTGAGATATAACAACCCATATAACAACAATAATTTGAGCAAGATACACATAGATCAGATCCTTTTATTTGAATAGGATGGGGATTGCAATCGTATCTAATAGTTAAAACTTGTTTTTCCACATCAATTTTCAAATTTTTCCCCTCAAGTTCGATTATAAACCAGTCATCGCTATCAGAAGGAGATATTTTATACTTAGGAATGGTTGGCATAGTGAAAAGGATCAGTTGTATTTTGTGATTCGAAATTTCTATTAGACATAAAACTTTCTATTCCCATAGAAAAATGCAAGACCAGAAAAACCTCAAAGATAATGTAGTGTTAATATCCCATGGAGCAGGAGGAATTTTACAAGAACAACTCATCAAGTTTGTAACATCTAGTGCAAAAATACGAAAAGTTGGAAAGGGCATAGGTATAGATGCATTTGATGATGGAGCTACAGTTCCATTACAGGATTCAGATTATGAAATTGTGATGTCTGCAGATGGTCATACAATACAACCTTTATTTTTTCCTGGAGGAGATATTGGGCTTCTTAGCGCAGCTAGTACAATAAACGATATTGCGATGATGGGAGCGAAATGTATTGCAATTTCTTCAACACTGTTTATTGAAGAAGGTTTTC
>JAEOUK010000551.1 GCA_016839385.1 Promethearchaeota archaeon | reverse complement strand
TTTGCAGATTGGGCAAAAATACTCGAATAGAGTATAATCTGTGTTACTATAGAAAAAACGAAAAATAGTAAAAATCTTTTTCTTAGAATTATCATTTATAAACCTCCTTGTTAAAAACTTTATTTGCTGAGGATATTTTATCCATTTTGATTTCTGGGTTTTTAAATTCAAAGTCTAGGTGTTGAGTATATTCTAACTTGTCCAATAGAGAATTAATATGGTCTCCAAATTCATGTAAAAAATCGCCGGATCGTAGTTTTATTCTAGTTTCATACTCTCCTTTTAGGGCAAATTCCAACACCCTCTGAACTTGAACTAAGGGTCCTGCAATTCTGTGTGATAACCTTATTCCAATCCAAAAATTAAATAAACTGAAGATCAATACAGTAAAAAGGATAAGCCCAAAACGAAAATATAGAACAAAATCTGTTGGTATTTGAGTTTTATATTGTTCAATAAAATAGATCAAAAAAATGAACATCAAAATTTCTATTACAGATAAAAAAACAAAATAATTCGTAATAGGATTTTGTATTTTGGGTTTAACATAGTAGATTCGTCGCATTTCTTATCCTCCAGAATTTCTGAGGGGCGTAAGCGCAAAGAGAATGCCAGATCGGGAAAACCAACAATCGGGGTGATTCTAACATATTGTAATAAATGAAATTATAGATGAACTCGAAAAGTGATAAAAGTATAATTCTTCTTGCGAAACGAAATATTTGAATAATTTTTTAGTTCAAATGAACCAATTGGTTGATTTGAACCACTTTTTAACCTTATTGTGTATGAACTGAGTAAAATCAGGTTTTCAGTTTATATCCGTTTCTGGCTGATAAAGGTTTGCAGATTACATTTATTGGTTCAAATGAACCATTTTTGTAATTCAAAAAAATATTGAAGCAAAACAAACATAGATAACTGTTTGTTTATATTATAATTTAATTATACTGGTACATCAATTGCAAATAAGGTCTGCTAAACTCAATAATGAAAATTTGTGAAAAATCATGAAAAAAAATTTAAAATTAGTTTTTTATTCAAATACAAGCTCAACAGTTCAAAGTGTATCTCTTAATAATAAAAAACTGATAGTGGCTTTTTTAAGTGTTTCAATTCTGTTTTTATCAATTATTCTTTCTCTCTCTTTTCTCTTTATTAATATTTACACAAACGAAACGATTTCTGATCTAAAACAGAGAAAGAAATTTTTAGCATCACAACTTTCTGATGTTGAAAAACAAATAGAAAGCCTAAATAGAAAGATGCAAAGAATTGAAAAATTTGATGGCCATATGAGAATTATGGCTGATCTCCCCAAGGTAGATGATGATACACGAGAATTAGGTATTGGTGGATTAGACGATCAACTCAGTTTTGAAATACAAAGCTTGCCAAAAGATCTTTTCAATAAAACCAAAGATGCTTATCTGAATCTGTCAAGACTTGAGAGAAAAATCAGTTTTCAAAATATAAGTTTTATTCAAATAGAATCTGAAATAAGAATAAATGAAGAAAGAATCCACAATACACCATCAATTCGACCTGTAAGAAGAGGAAGATTAAAGAGTGAATATGGTTATCGAATTGATCCTTTTCTCAACATTAGATGTTTCCATCGAGGGATAGATATTGCTGCATACAAAGGAACACCGATAGTTTCCCCATCAGATGGTGTTGTTTTGAAGGTAAACACAACAAGATGGTTAGATAGGGGATTGGGTAAGTATGTTTATATTGACCATGGATTTGGTCTCGTATCAATTTATGGTCATTTATCAAAAGTTGATGTTAAAGTTGGACAAGTGGTAAAACGATGGGAAAAGATTGGAGAAGTGGGGCGAACAGGAAGATCAACTGGGGATCATTTGCACTATCAAATAAAAAAAGAGAATCGCTCTGTTGATCCTATGGACTATATTATTGATCGGTAACCTTATGGTAAATGGCCAAATAAATAGCTACCTGCTAGGAATTAATAAACTAAATGAACAATTAGTAAGGAGGTACACCATGTTTTTAAGAATGAAAGAACAAACAGGATTTACTTTAATCG
>JAEOUK010000550.1 GCA_016839385.1 Promethearchaeota archaeon | reverse complement strand
TTTAATTGGGAATCTAACTATTACTCATTGTATTCTTCTACAGGGTTGGAGAATCGACAAGTCGTGATAAAAATAATAAGTTTTTTCGCCTCTCTTCTTATCACGGGAATTCTTTTCCTTATTTTCGGATTTTCAGGACTAATGATCGGAATAGTGATTGGCAGGTTGATCCATATTCTATTATTTTGGGCAGATTCAAGATTTTTGATTAAACGATTCCAATTAACTCTATGGGATATGTTCCAGCACTTTATAATTATTTTATTTCTGCTATTTGTGAATTTTCTATTGATTAAATTAATTGGACTGATACCACTAGATTGGTTAGAAAATTTTCTACAGAAAATTGCAGCACTCATCGGATTAAATCTCGACTATCAAATTCCGATTCTTCTAAATGGAGGGATCCAAATCTTCACTTTTCTGGTCTTATTCGCGATATATGTTATATTTTTTAGAGCCATAACTAAGGAAGATTTGGTAACTCTGGGAACTGCTAATGTAAAGATACCATTTAAGAATTTACTGAATAAGATATTGAGAAACAAGAGAGAAAGCGTTTTCTGTGTTCCAGTATAACATTGATTCCCTAATGTCAACCGATTACATCCACTTTTTTAAATTTCTTATCTATAGCATTAAGGGAGTATCAAAAACAATTTACACAATACTTTAATAGCCCCCATTGGGGATATAAAGGTTATAAAACCAGACAGTATAGATTCATTCATCACTCTGGAAAAGATAGAACAATGCATAATGATTCGGGAAAACCTATGAATGGACTAATCCCTCCCCATGGGGGGATTTTAGTTGATACTGTTGTATTAGATGAAAAAGAACGATATATAATTTTGGACAAACTGAAAAACGCTCCTAAATTGGAGTTAGATGAATTTAGTCTTGCAGATGTAGAATGTCTTTCAACTGGAGTATATTCCCCTTTGATAGGATTTATGGCTGAGAAAGATTACTCCAGTGTTGTAAACTCTATGAGACTTGTAGATGGGACGGTTTGGCCTGTTCCTGTAACGTTAGCTGTCGATGAGAATTTCAGTTCTCAAATCCAACCGGGAACGGTTATCGCATTAACCTGGAAAAACATTAATTTAGGCATGCTGGAAGTGTCTGAAATTTTCACTCCCGATAAAAATATTGAAGCTAAAAAAGTATATGGTACGGACGATACGGCACATCCAGGGGTTTCTACCCTTTTCAAACGGGGCAGTGTATATTTGGCTGGAAAAGTAACAGTAATTGGCGAGATATCTCATAAAGAGTTTACAGAAAACAGATTACCTCCAAAGAAGGTTCGAGAATATATTAAATCAAAAAAATGGGAAACGGTAGTCGCTTTTCAAACAAGAAATCCAATCCATCGAGCACATGAGTATCTTCAAAAAATTGCTCTAGAAGTAGTTGATGGTTTATTGATTCATCCACTAGCTGAAACTCCCAAAAAGGACGATATACCTCTACATGTGAGAATGGAAACATATAAGACTATTATGAATTCTTATTATCCTCAAGATCGTACGATATTAGGGATTTTCCCGGCATATATGAGATATGCAGGTCCCCGGGAAGCCTTAATGCATGCAATTGCTAGGCAAAACTATGGGTGTTCTCACATAATAATAGGACGAGATCACGCAGGAGTGGGTAACTATTATGGAACTTATGATGCTCAAGAGATTTTTGAAAAATTTTCAGATGAGGAACTACGAATAAAACCATTCAAATTTGAACATGCCTTTTATTGTAAAATATGCAAACAGATGGTTACGAAACGTACCTGTCCGCATGGGAGTGAAGCACATGTTTTCTTGTCAGGAACTAAAGTGCGACAAATGTTAAAAGAACAAAAAATGCTTCCAGAAGAGTTCACTCGTCCAGAAGTTGCGATGATTTTGAATAATGCTATGAATGGATATAAAAAATCAGCCGAACAAAAAGGTGTGACTGTTTTATTTACTGGTTTAAGCGGTTCAGGGAAAACTACCGTATCAAAAGCGATTGTTCAAGAATTACGAAAACATGGTTACCAAATTGAACGACTTGATGGAGATGTTGTTCGGCAACATCTAACGGCAGATTTGGGATTCAATAAAGAAGATCGGGACAAAAATATTCGACGAGTGGGATTTGTAGCCCATATATTAACTCGAAACAATATAATCGTGCTAATGGCTAATATTGCCCCTTATCGTACAATAAGGGATGAAATTCGTCAATTAATAGGTAATTTCATTGAAATATATGTGAAATGCCCCATTGAGGAATGTGAAAACCGTGATGTAAAAGGATTATATGAAAAAGCCCGTAGAGGTGAAATTTTGAATTTCACG
>JAEOUK010000549.1 GCA_016839385.1 Promethearchaeota archaeon | reverse complement strand
TTACAAAAACTTGTTTTAGAGGTTAGTGGAAGAGTTCATTTACATCGACCTGTCAAAGTGGGTTTCGCAAAATACCCCATATTAAATGCGATGGCATACGGTGCCTTTTTTGATAAACGAATTGCAATCATTTCTCCTGATATCAACGAAATTCCCCAAGATGAATTAAAGGGAATAATTGCACACGAGCTACATCACGCAAAAGGTTTAGATACGTTACTCTTATCAGCACTTAGCACTATTCAGCTAGTAATATTCTATTTTATTCCAAATTGGCCATCATCTTCCTTTGATTATACATTTGCTCAAAACAAAGCAGATTTAATTCCTCTTTGGGCGTACATTGCGATCAATTTTGGTATTACTTTGATAATCTATGTATTTATTCGGATTTTAGAAGGAAGAGCAGATATGCGTACGAGACACAGTGGATATGGTAAAGAACTTGCCAAGGGATTGTACAATCTAGAAGGATTTTATTCTAGTGGAAGAGAAATAGGTTTAGATACGATGTTATTATCCGAAGAAAAAATTATAGAGTATAACAAAGTAGATAATTATTCTTCTACAGCAGAATATCTAGATCGTCATATGCACAATCCAAAACCTGGTAGTTTGCTTAGTAATTTAATGAATAGCCATCCTCCATCCTATCTGCGAATTTTAGCTATGTATGATGAAAAAGATCAAATTAAACCAGCAAAGGAATCGGTTTTGCCTTTCCTTTTATTAAATAAAGGATATCGTCTTAGATTTGGCAAAAATCTGGATAAAGCACGAAGAGAATATCGCAAGATGGCAAATGAGAAGTTCAAATCAATGTTTGGTATTGAGAATTACGCCTATTATCTAAATAAACTAAAGAAAAAAGAAGTGTATGAGTTGATGATGGATAAACCCTATCTCCACATTGATGCACAAAACTTCAAAGTTGGCGTAGGTATGATGAAAGATTTGAACATTTCTGACGAAGTAAGTGAACCATTTTCATATGTGTTTAATCCTTTGGAAATTTCAGTTCCTCAAGAAGACGTGAAAGTAGAGAAAATTGAGCAAATTATTAAAACAAACACTTCAGCTATCTCAGAAAAACCCTATCTCGTAAATCAAGATATGTACAAATTAATTCAACTCAATTTTGGTGCAATTCATCAATTATCTAAAAACAAAAATGCCATTTTAGTATCAGTGAAGATTGATCCCCAATTACAGATTGAGCTTAAGAAACTTCGAGAGAGCGCGGAACCTGTAAATAAACAATATTCAGCCTTTAAAAAATTACTTAGAAAGTATATATCCTATTATTTCCTGGATGAAGAAGGCAAAATTATCATTAAAAAATGGAGATATAAGATTAAGTTTAATTTAAACGCAATAAAAGATGCGGAAGGCAAGGTAATTTTCCTTCAAGAGAGAGGAACCCTCCAATTATTGCGATTAAATGAGGTTAATCTCAAGAATGAAGGGTATGATTTTATCCTCGAGTGTGAAAATATCGCTACAGAGGAAAAGAAAACATATCCCCTTAAAGAAATCTTGGTAAAAAGTGATGAATTTGGCTTACATTTTCACACTGACAGTGAAAATTTCAATGATGAAATCAAAATACTTGAATTTCTGAAAAAACATCAAACACGAACTACAGTTTACTTGAAAAAAGCTGTTAATAGCGTAGAGACGGGTTATATTCATTCCATAACCTATGATGAGAAGAATCCGCGGGAGAACTCGTTTTTGGTGTTAATAAATATTCATGAAATCAAAATTGAGATTCCACTGAAGAAAATTGAAACCATGGTGTTTAGTTTTGATACAATAGGTATTATTGATAAAAATAAAATGAGCTTGGCAGAAAAATTCATGCAAAAAATTATGTACTGGACTAATCCAGAACAGATATACTATCCTTAATCTTTATTTTTTAAATCTAGGCGTTAACTTTACGTTGGATAATAATGTATTGAAGAATTACAAACGTAGTTGTGGAAAGGATAAAACCAATTGTGATCAAAATTCGCGCATATCTTGTGTTATAAATGTGTTTTGTGGATTGATAGAGAATGATAAATCCAATTGCACCAATAACAATTACTGCTCCTGCAACAATTGATTCAATTACAACTGCGTCTGTTATACTGGGCCAAATCCATATGGGATCCCCTGCTTGGTTTGCTCCCAACGCAATCGGTTTGTTTCCTGATGAGTCTGGAATCATTAAATACACTCCTCCCATGATTAACCAGAATAGAAATACGTATATTAATCCCAATAAAATATTACGAGATGGGGTCGGTATATCGAAGTTTCGTCCTTTGAAATCTGGGAAATTGATGTAGGGTATTCGAATTCCCTTAATTATCCAAGGCATTTTTTTCCGAATTTTTTCAATAAATTCTTGACTCATTTGCACCACTGGAAGTAGACTTGAATATAAAATTAATACAAAATTAAAAAAGATTATCTAGTACAATGAGTTGTTTAATCTAACGGAATAGCACAAAACGATCAATATTAGTGACATTCATGGAAAATAATCGCTATAAAATTGGATTTGTAATAAACCCGATTTCCGGAATGGGTGGTGCGGTAGGTTTGAAAGGCACCGATGGGGAGGAGATACTAAGTGAAGCAAGAAAATTAGGTGCGAAACCTCAAATCCAAAATCGAGCGACATTATTTCTTACTACACTAAACAAAATTTTTAGTGATTTTACAATCATCTCTGCTCCTGGAATCATGGGGGCAGATGCTTGTAAGGTCACCAACACCTTCTTTCGCACGATTCCCTTGGATATATTCTCTTATGAATTAGAGCTATTTAAAACCACAAAAAAGGATACTCAATTGTGTATACAACAATTTTTAAAGGAAAATGTATCTTTAATTGTGTTCCTTGGAGGAGACGGAACTGCGCGAGATATTTATGAAATTGTGGATCAAAAAATACCCTGTTTAGGAATTCCAGGAGGGGTAAAAGTATATTCTTCAGTATTTGCAGTTAATCCCGTACGAGGAGCAAAACTAACCAAGGAATATCTCTTGAAAAATGCACCTTTAATAGAATCTGAGATAGTAGATATTGATGAACAGGCATTTAGAGATGATTCTATTCAAGTAACGTTATATGGATATATGAATGTCCCCCATATTCGGCTTTTTATTCAGGGTATGAAACAAAATTCTCCTTTTACTAATGATGAAGTCGAAAATCAAAAGGCAATAGCCCGAACTATAATTGAAAGCATGAAAGATGAATATTACTATATCTGTGGTCCTGGAACTACTGTAAGTCGCATTTTTGACGAGTTGGGATTGAAAAAAACTTTACTAGGGTTCGATATTCTCCTCAATAAAAAGGTAATTGCGTCGGATGTCAATGAACAAGTGATTCTCGAAACTACGAGTAATAAAAAGAAAGAACTTATCCTTAGTCCTATAGGAAGACAAGGATTTGTATTTGGAAGGGGAAATCTGCAAATTACACCAAAAGTAATGGAAGGTATCCCAAAAAACGCAATTCATATACTTTGTTCTCGTTCTAAACTTAAAACCCTACCAGATGGATGTATTCGTACGGATATCCGGGATCCAAAAATGGATGAACAATTACGCGGGTATTATCGAGTATTGATTGATTACCATGAATATAAAATGGTGAGAATGGTCTAAGGGTTTTATTTTTTCTTATCTTCGATATTACCTTTAAATGGATTGTCATAAAAAGTGTTTGAAAGTCTACAATTAATCCAATTTACTAGATATTGGCAATGAATTGGATTAGTTTCATTTTGTCCGAAATTACATTTCGTAACATTAGGGCATAAAAAGCAAGGACAGTTTCCCATAGTTTCCCAAGTAATTTCATTTCCACTTTTTGCTTCTGCACAATTTCCTTTTAAGTGATATTCCTCGATATATTGAATTAAGTCCTTACGAATGCCTTCAACTAAATCAGATTTGATTTTTATTTTCTGCTTTGTTTTCAACCGATTAATCGAATTCACTAAAAGCTTTTCGTCAATTCCGAGCTCATCAATAATGACGTCCTTGTATACTTCTTGGCGTTCTTTCATGAAAATAAGAACTTCTTTATCAATTTCAGAATAATTTCGCTTTTTTTTTGCAGTGGATTTACTAGAAGCCGCAGTGCTATTCGTCTTACTGGGTTTCGGATTAGATTTCGATTCGGAATCCGGATCAAGTTTACACTTGTGACGTTGTAAGCTTGCAAATGAATTCCCACAATATGGACATTCTGTTTTCTTCTTTGCCATAGAGACCCCAAAGGTGATTGATTGCGTGTAAATAGCACTCGATCATGTCAATTAATCAAAAATAAAAAAGGTTTTGAAATAGATTTCTGTCATAACCGAACAAACATTAATTTTATGATTAATTAACCATTCATTGAGCGCACGTTGGGATTATATAATAGAATTGCTTAACAAAGGTAAGGTTGAAAAAATGGAGATTTTTAATCCTTCGGAATGGAAGAAACAAAATCAAACTAGTCTGAAAAAAGCAATTGCTGCTGTAAAACGTATTCGAAAGCGTAAAAATCTTATTCAATTTCCTTTTCCTCCCCTTCGACCTAAAATTCAGTTTAATAAACCAATAAGACTGTTAAGTAAGAAATTCAACTCTTTGATAGGGGAAGGATTCACCCCAGGACGACTTTATCTAATCTATGGAGAATATGCAACAGGTAAAACCCAAATTGGATTCCACTCATGTGTTTCCTTATATGATCAATACAAAAATCTCAAAATTCCAGTTTCTACATTATTTATTGATACAGAAGACACTTTTCGACCTGAAAGAATTCAAGAAATTGCATATACTGGATATAATCTCAATGACTCTACTATCTTTTCTCGTATTCGCGTTTTAAAAGCAACAAGTACAGATCTAATCTATTCTATGTTGAGAAAAATTGACGCAGAAGGCTTGGATAGAGAAATAAAATTAATCATCGTTGATTCTTTGACAAAACATATTCGTTTAGATTTAGGAAATGATGATATTTCAAATATTCAAGTTCGAGACAAATTAAAACGGATTTTAGGATACTTGCAAGAAATCACCATTAAACATAATATAGTCACAATTCTTATTAGTCAAGTAACCGGGTTCACCGCAACAGATACAGTTTTTACAGAACGACCGATTATGGAGTATGTACTCAATCATTATGTGGATGAAATTATTTATTTGAGCAAAATAAATGATGAAAGATGGGCATATTTAGTGAATTCCAATACTCATCCAAACAGAAAAATCTCCTTTACAATTTCTTCTTCAGGTATAACTGATTAGAACCGAATGCATCAATAATGTCTTGATCCGTTTTTAAAATCAGAAATTTACATGTTTTTGTCTTTTTTAATTCTTGAGTTAATAAAAAGTGATGTTTATACTCAAGAAATTGAACTTGAGATTTAGTCTTCAAACAAAAGTCTCGTGTTAAAATTGCACCATATTTCATTTTCTTTTGCTTTTGGATTGAAGCTGGAGTTGCTCCATTTAAATGAGGTTTTGAGTATTCCCCGACTACGGAACCAAAATCAAATCCACACAAGGATAGTATATGATTTGAAGTTAAAAAACTACTCAAGAAGTGCAAGGCTCGATCTCCATCTGTGAAGCCCCCAGTATTAATTACAGGAATTTTTGAGACAGTTTGAGTGGTACCGATGACTTTGTTTGATTGAATAATAGATCGAAATTCGGATAGTTTTGCTTGGTTATCTCCATGTGCATGTATAACAAAATAGGTTCTTTTATATTGAGATTGTTCAACAGTTGAGAGCAAAATTCCATCTAAATCTGTAAAAATAATATCAGGAATAAGCCCATATTCAGCAAGTAATTCAGTAGCTCCATCAATAGCTACTAATAGAACAGAATTTTCGTTAAAATAGGGAGTATCTGCAACCTTACGGACAGATTGCATGAAATAATTGGTGTCAGGACCTCCTCCTATGATTAAAATATGGGATGAACTAAAGATTAAGGATTTGATTGATTTTAGCATTAAATTCAGAGAATTAGAATCATTTTTTTTTAAGAGATCGTACAATTTATTACGTGCATTTAAATCCTCTTGCGCAGAAAATCCTAGATCACTGATAATTTTTTTATACATTTTCGAAAATTCATTATCTTTGAGAATTTCGCGTGTATCCATCTTCACAAAATACAGTATTTACAGAAAAAAAACTTTTTTTAATCCTTGCAATAAACCAAGATTGATCTAATTTTATAAAGTGATTAAAAATGAAAGTTACAGTCAATGATAAAGAAATTAATATTATAGAAGGATTATTTTATTCCGATAAACACCAATATGCAAAAATTGAGGGAGATCTTGTAATTGTTGGAGTGACCGATTATGCTCAATCTCAATTAGGTGAAATTATCACGTGTGATCTAGCAGATGCGATTGGAGTCACAGTAGAAGCTGGAGATCTTCTAGAAGATATTTCCGTAGAAGCCCAAAAAGCAGTTGCTGACATATTTGCCCCAATTGGGGGAGAAGTTGTTGCTGTTAATGAAGCTTTGGAAGACGAACCAGAAACCATTAATGCTGATCCATATGGTGAAGGATGGTTACTCAAAATAAAACCGTCTAACTTGGATGGAGATAAAGCTAATTTGATGGACGCTGCAGCATACGCAGCTTCATTGAAGTAAATTATACTTTTTTATTCTAACTATTTTTTATTCCCAGTGAATCCAATTGCGATAATGAAAATTTCTCTACTATGCTCTCGGCTTGCTTTAGGTTTGAACGTTTGAACATGTGAAAATCCTTTCTCGAATTTTCGTTTAAGCGAATTTACTTCAGGACAATGAAAAACTTTCGCTATAAATTTTCCCTTCGGTCTTAAATGCGGATATACTAAATCAAATGCACGATTTACCAAATCTACTGAGCGAGCAGCATCTAAAGTTTTATTCCCAGATGTATTAGGGGCTAGATCACTCAATACTAAATCAATTCCTTTTGTAAAGAACGATTTTACTTCTGCATCCAGTTTTTCGGAATAAACGTCCATGTGAACATAGGTTACACCCTCAATTTCTTTAATTCGTTTACGATCCACCCCCATAATTTTCGGATTTACTTTGCTTAATTGTTTAACAGACACTTGTAACCAGGAACCAGGAGATGCTCCTAAATCAAGTACATACCTTACGTTTCTGAAAATTTGAAATTTTTCGTCGATTTGGAGTAATTTATAGGCTGAACGAGCACGATATCCATCCTCTTTGGATTTATTATGAAATTCATCTGTACGGTGTTCTGCTAGCCAACGTTTACTCATAATTAATAATGATATGAGTGAGTCAATAGTTTATCCTTTTTTCTGATACTGCATTAGAAAATGTAAGTTGAAATTTCACAACAATGAATACATCCTAAAAAAAATTACTGAAGCGGGAGTAGAATTCCACTTACCCGAAATGGATTCTAAAACCGAAAATGAAAGGAAAATTGGTAAATCTATGTCGGTTTTTTATAATCCCCGAATGATAATTAATAGGGATTTAACAATCTGCGTTGTAAATACATATACGGAACATAAAAGTCATCCAATAACATTTTGTGACTCCATGGCGGCAACAGGAATTCGTTCAATACGTTTATTAAAGCAAGCTAGAGGTATTGAGAGAATTTATATCAATGATCTTAATCCTATTGCCGTAGAATCCATAAAACTCAATCTAGAATTGAATGAAATACCTTCAGAAAATTATCAAATTACTTCACAAGATGCAAAGTTATTTCTCTCACAATTCTATAATCAAACAGAGACTTATTTAGATGTGATTGACATCGATCCTTTCGGTTCTCCGTGCCAGTACATTCCCGCAGCGATGGAAGCTATTAGCATATCTGAAGGAGGAGGTTTACTATGTGCTACAGCAACTGATACTCCTGTTTTGTTTGGAATTAAAAAAGAAGCTTGCATCCGTAAATATCTTACCTCTCCAATTCGAACAGAGTTCATTAAAGAAATGGGAACACGTATATTCATTTATTTTATTGCAAAAATTGCTAATTTATATGAACTCTACATCCAACCAGTATTATCTATTAGCGCGAACCATTTTGTGCGTGTCTTTATTTTAGTTCGAAAAGGGATATTGGGAGTAAATTCGAACATTCGGGAATTCGGTTCATATATATATTGTAAAAAATGTCACTATCGTTCTGCTGAAAAATTCGAATATGAGAAATCCCGCATGAGTTCAGATATTTGTCCAACTTGTGGAGAAAAAATGATTACATCAGGACTTTTATGGTTAGGTAATCTTCATAATTCAGAATATATGAAGGATTTAGTAACACAATTAGAAGACCCAATGGTTCAATCATTTCCAAGCTATGCTAAAATGAAGAAATTTGTGGAATTAGCAAAAAACGAAGATCAATTCCCACCGTATTTCTATTCTATACCAAAAATCGCGGATTCCATGAATTTAACCTATCCATCCCTTCGAAAAATTCAAAATAAGTTAAATGAATTAGGATATACATCCTCTCGAACCCATTTTGATCCTCAATCATTAAAAACTGAGGCCGATATTACAATACTGAAAGCTATTTTAAAAGAAAACCACAATTAGGTAAAACCTGAGGTATCCAATCTAGAGAGGATTCGAACAGGCAAATTTTGATTAGTCAAATGATTTTCGAGAATTATGATCCTTTCTGCTGGTTTTTCAGTTCTTTCGAGTTTGATCCGATATTTTGCCCAATACTCCATCACTACATTACTGGCAGGTTGAGACATATTATTATTTTCCTTCACACGTAACACGGATCTATTTGTGACAATAACAGGTATGTTATAGGTCCTCCTGATATAATCTAATGTAGCAATTGTGGTGTTTAGTGTTCGTAACGTTTTCTGATTGAATTCTTCCGATTTCATCTCTAAATGGCGTAAAACCGAAGCACTATCCAAGATTATCAGACCTACAGATATGGTGGATAATTTTTGTATTTCTTCTAAAAGTAAAAACTCTAAATTCATTAGGATTTCGGTCTGTTGGGAGAACGTTGTTGGATGATATAATAAGAAATTATATGGATCAAAATCAGGGTAATGTTTCAGCATCTCCATGAATCGCTCGTCTTTAAATTTTGATTTGGTATTAATATAAATGACTTTCTTACTCTCAACCAATTTCGAGAGTGCTGCAGAATAACAAAGGGTTGTCTTCCCAACACCAACATCACCCCAAATATG
>JAEOUK010000548.1 GCA_016839385.1 Promethearchaeota archaeon | reverse complement strand
TGCCACAACCAATTAGAGAACCTCTTAAAATTGCTACACGGGAAGAATTATTTGGAGCAATGCGCGCTGCAATTATTGAAACAATGCAAAAAAGGGAATTACTACGTAGAAAAAGAATTGCTCGTGAGGAAAGACGGTCTGAATTAAAGATAATAAAGTCTAGTAACAAACTTCCATTGGAAATTTTAAGACATATTACTGGAAAGGATAGAACCGTTGAAGAGACTCTGGATTATTGGTTTGACAAAATACGCACGCAAATCAAAATAACAGGGAAAAAAGAGACTACGTATGATGAAATCTGTGACGAGGTTATCGCAAAAGAAGTACAGGATGCATACGGAAAGAAAATAAAGAATATTGAACTTTTTTTATCGCTCCTTTTTTTAAGCACAGGAGGAAGGTTAATTATAGATCAAGATAACGATTTTGAAGATATCATTATATCAATACCACGACACATAGTATAGGAAGAAAAATATGATAGAAGAAGAACGTCCCAAATTGGACCAGGAAAAACCACACGAGGAAGAGTCTTCGGACGAAGAAAAAATAGAAGAACCGAATACTAATTCTCTAGATAATGGGGATTCTCAATATAATGAAGCCAGTGAGGAAAATTTGACTTCAAATGAGATTGAAGATGATGCAATGATTGAAGAAATCCCTAATGTAGATACAAGTGAAGAATTAGGGGAACTTTCTGATGATGATATTGAAAATATTGATGCTTTGTTAGAAGACGATAATGAAGTTGAAGAATCACTTTCGAATGAAGAGTATGATGATGATGTAAAAGTGGTGTCTGTTAAGGAATTAACTGAACGAACTGTCAAACGCAACACCATTGAAGCTGCTCTTCTTGCAGCACAACGTCCCATTGGAATTGAAGAAATCAGTATTAAATTAGAAATATCAAAGACAGAAATTCTCAGTTTAATACAAGAGCTTGCGGAAGATTATATGGATCGCACTACTGCAATCGAAATTGTTCAAATCGGAGAGGGATATTCCATGCAAATTAAACCAGAATATACCGAAAAAATAGTAAAATTTGCATCTGGAGGGTTAATTCCAAAAGCAGTAATGCGAACTTTGACAATAATTGCAGTTAAACAGCCTCTTCTTAAATCATTGTTGGTGAAAATGAGAGGAAGCACAGCTTATGAACACTGTAAATTTCTAATAGATCGGGGTTACGTTACAGATTATCGAAAAGGGCGTTCAAGTATTTTAGAGACGACGGATCAATTTGCAGATACTTTTGGATTGTCTCGTGATAAAAATACATTGAAAAAACAATTGATCGAGCAGTTAGATATCCAAACGATAGAAGAATCTGGCGGAAGTGATGATGATGAAAATGAATCCTCAATAAGTCCAAATCCAACAGATTCTGAAGAATAATCTATTTCATATGGAAAATCACGAAATTTTTTCTTCTAAATCCACAAAACTGGAAATTAAATCTATCTTTTTATTTGTTTTTATCGTATTTTTGATTTTATGGACTAATCGAGTGAAATACCTATATTCTGAAGGCTCTTGACTTTTAGATGTAGGATCAAAAATTAGTATTCGTTCAATGTGCTTAATATTATTATTAATGTAAATGGAAATTACGTTCAGAACAAGAGAATTTATCACAATTTCTGAAGGTTCTACCCAATCTCTTTGCGAAAATGGGTAAATTCCATATAAATCTAAAGGGATAATTCCAAAAACGGGAGATATCACAAAGGGTTCTAGATTGATATCACTCATTTTTACGCAATGCTCAATTGTGTTAATCCACTCTCTTCCATCTTGAGAATTGAAAAGAGTTTCTTCTAACTCGGGAATAAATAAAAGAATGGAGTTTTTAGTTAATATGTAATTCTTTTGGACTTTTGAAGTCATTCTATCAAATATTGGTCGTATAAATGAAATATTCCCTTTGTAAAGTTGTCCTTTTTTCTTTTCTAGTGGTATTTGCTCCTCAATTACACCCCAATAATTAGGAATTTTTTTATATGCTTTTATCAACTTAGGATGAGCTTGGATTCTCTGTTCAACAAGATCCCAAAGATTCCCACTGCGAATGGACTCTCGTATAGTTCTTAGTTCTCCTAGACTAACATGAAGATTGTGGCGAGCTAATAATTCAATTCCTTTATTTTGTCCATTTTTTTTCTTTTTATTTAATTTAAAAAAAGTAGAAATTTCATTCGCATTATAGCTTGCACATACTGGACAATAACATGGAAGCTCATTTAGATCCATGATATGTCGGGTTCCTTCCATAGTGAAATACCTTCCCTCCTTTGCAAATAAAATATATGCTGCAGAATCCATTAGATCTGCTCCTGTCGCAACTGCTAAAGAGAAAAATTGAGGTAGACCTAACCCAAACATATGAACTGGTCTGTCTTTTCTCAGATATTTTTTTACAGTTAGAAAAGCTTCTACACATATATCAAATGCATAATCGTTCATTGCTTTAACAATTCCTCCAACAGCATACACTCCAAAATCGAGTAAGCTCATTCCTTCACAGCTTTCTTTTATGATATCAGGATATAATGTTCCGTGAATAGGTCCATACCACGCTCCATGGCTCGAAGTTCTTCTTTTAACATTTTGTTGAGCTCTTTCTATGGTCTGTCTTATTTTAGATCGCGCGATATCTCTAGAATCATCAAGTTGAACAGGAACATCTAATATTACGGGAAAATCAGATTTAATCCTTTCTTGGAACAATTCAATCTCATCTGCAGTTATATCGCCCTCATTTCCGTACATATAGTGTTGAAATGCACCAGAATCAGTTGCAATTAACCCATCATAATTAAGATATGAGTGTATTCCTTTAGATTCTGCCAAACTAGCTTTTTCTTTATTATTGTATAAAATATAGGCGTTCGTGAAAATTCCATCAACCTTGAATTCCTCATATAAAATTTTGGGAGATATAACATTTTCAAATGGAGACACGACCGGCAATATAGTGGGAGTTGTGAGTTTTTTATTATTATGATTTATGATCCCCAATCTTCCTCCAGCATCAAATTTCTTCACTTCAAATTTCATCTTCTTCATCTCCTATGATCTCTTTTTTATCAAAATCATCAAGATCAATTTCATGTTTTTCTCCAAAATCCTTTTGAAAAAACGAGTTTAGAATTCCTTTCTCATTCAACATAACTATCCAATCAATCTCTCCAACATTTTTCAAAATTTTTCTCTTTTGGAGTTCAAAATTCTCTTGATGCATGTATAATTCTTGAATTTCTCTTACAACTTCAGTGACTGGGCTATTTGTAGTGTCTATTTCGAATATAGATTCTCTTGGTAAAACTTCCAGCATATTTTGTGTGGATTCTGATAAAATCTCAGCTTGAATATTTTCCAGAATTTTAGATTCCGAATAATTTCGTTGATTTAGACGCTTTTGAAGGGTATTTGGATGACATCGACAAACAATCCCCACAATACCTTGAAATTGAAGATAATTCAATAAACATTCATGCTCGAACTCGTTTTTGAATTCGTTAAATCCATCAATGAGAATATCTGCATAATGTGAATCTACTATAATTACATCAAAATTCATATTATTTAACAATATCTCTCGTGCACTCTCCAAAGCAGCCTTTTCTGTGTCAATTATAAGAGCATCACGATGATCTTGCTCAGAACTATACAATTTTTTTTTTTTTATGAAATTTCCTATTGAAAAAGTTTGCCAATTATTTTGTTGGGATAGTTCTTTTGCTAATCTAGATTTTCCAGTTCCCGGTGTTCCCGATAATAAGATAATAAATGGGCATAAATTTTCATGGACTTTCATGATCTAGTCATCTGGATAATTTTTTTTATTAAGAGGTTTTCCATCTATATTGAAGAATTTACGTGCAAATCATTTGTATTTTATTCTTTCAAATTCTTGGTTTTTTAAGATTCTGACGTCAATCTTGATCTTCTAAACTTACTTAGGATAGCAAAATCAATATTTTAATACATAAAACTGGTGAAAGCTACTTCTTAGTCTGTAATTACAAAGGGGATGATGATGAGTACATTAACCACAATTGAAGAGTTACAAAAGCAACTAACCTTAATACTGGGATTTTCAGGAAAAGAGAATTTAGACGTAGGAGAAATTATTGGCGTTGGTAAACTTACCAAGGAAAAAACCCACGAGCTAGTTCTGAAAGTTCTTGAATATTTAAATGCGTACAACGCAATGTTACGTGATTATTCAGGAACAGAAATCTACTCGATTGAATTCGAGCTAAAAAATTTCATGCCGAAACGCGAATCTATAAAATTGCTTCCTGAATCTATGATTTTAATGCCCAGAGAGTACAAAGAAACCAATACTATCATTCTCGCCCTTACTTATACAACCAGTTTACTAGATATGGATAAAGCTCAAAATTCTATACAACAGATTTCAAAGTTGTTTTTTGAAATATTGGAAATGGCAGATCGTCCTGAATTAAATCAGCATGAAAAAATCGCTGTTCTGACAAAATTTGCAAAAAGATTTGCACGGAAAGTCCAAGGTGAATTATTGGAACGTGAGTGGAATAAAAAACTCGTAGGAATTCGAACAACTTCTCCAGATGATGAAAGTTATTTAGAACCATTCGGTGAGATACAATCAAAATACAAAATCAAATGGAACCGTCCTAATCGAGAAATCTATACGGAATCTCCTACATATCGAACCTTGCAATTTACGATGCCTGACCATGAGAAACTAAAACATCTAAAATCTCAAATCTCAGGACCTAGTGGGTATTATATTGCTCAAAAAACGATTGATTTAGGAGCAAAACTACTCACAATAGCAAATACTGGCAGTATAAATGAAGTTCAAGTAGGAATTATTAAAACCATCATTGAAGAATTGGAAACTCGTTTAAATAAAATCCCCCATAATTGTTCAAGTGAAGAAATTTTAATAGAAATTAAACGACATCTTAGAGAAATAAAAGATATATTCATCGAATTTCATCAAAAATTGGATAAATTTCTTCGATCGGGATATAATAATAGTTTAGATAACATTATTCGAAAAATAAAAGAACTGTTTGGTGGAGTAGAACCGAACAAGAAAAAATGTATTGCAGAAATTTTAAAAACTCAAATTAGCCTTATTCAAGAGTGCTCATTCAAAAATGTTGAAAAAGTTAGGCTTAATGAAATATCTCCGTGTATAAATTATTTCAATCAGATGATGGAGGCTTCTTTTACATTATTAGAACCTAATGTCGAACGCTTCCTATCATATACTCATTTATTACGGTTATTCTATAGATATATTGAGAATCTTAATGAAGAATTTAAATTAGAACAAACACCGGCTAAATCGCTGGGAGAACGATACATTTCAAAATTTGCAGAGCATCTTATTATCCAGATTCACGAGCGCATTATCAATAATCCCTTTTACGTGCGTTATGATCGTCCTTTACTTAATGAGGAATTTCGGAATATCGTCCAATTAGCAGTAGAGAATTACATTGATGAGATACCAATTCTACCAAAAGATTTAATTAAATTTACTGAAATTATGCTTGATAAACATCAAAACAAAGTTAAAATCCATTTGGATAACTTGAAGAAAGCTGCAAGTCAACTAGAGTTTCTATTGAGCTATATTTTACGGTTCAATACATTAAACCGTTTTGTTAAGGAAATTGATGAGGAAAAGGGAACATCTTCTCAAGATCTCTCTTATAAATTCTTCCAATTCCTTCGTAAACGGATAGGTGGTCTTGATATAGAGTGGAAATATTATCTATTAGAATTAATTGCACAGCACCAACAAAATCTTCGAACTATACCTAATTCGGACAGTTGGTCAAAATTCACTCATTTAAACAGTTTAATGGAATTTTTAAGTAAAAAGATTCAGGAAAACATCGAACCTGAACGTTTTATGAACATATTAGACAGTTACATTGCCAAAGTGGAAGATATTGAAGAGAAAGAGATAATGCTTCTTGTTTTTGAGCAATATGAATATAGCTTGGGAATTATTGAAGAATTTCCCGCTTATGTTAAACAAAAATTATTGAAAATTCTAACTCAACTTCCTTATACGATGGATACTGTACCAGCAATTCAATATATTAATCCAGAATTTTCATCTCAACGATTTGAGAAATTAAAACTAGCTAAAATTCACACAAAACTTGATTTCTTTAATTTCGTATACGAATTTGAGTTGAAATATTTTTCAAAATTAATAGCACGCCCTGTTTGTTTGAAGTTAATAAACAGGGATCAACCAGAATATGAAAAACCTCTAATATATAGTTTGGATTTCAAATTTTGGGAGAGTTTCTACAAAGTAAGTTTATCTAATAACTGGTTCCAATTACGGTCCAAATTCTAGGAGGGAAAAATTTGATCGATGGCATAAGAAGAAGAGAAACAGCTGAAGAATCTGCTGACGTTTTTTTCCAAACAACAAAACGAATCACATCTCATTTTCGAAGGGATGAAGGCAGAAATAAAATCTATGAATTATGTGGGAAAGAGAACACGTTATCGAATTTATTGATCGCATCATCAGTTGTACAAGCTTTTGATTATTGGGGTATTCATACCAAAGATCCAATGGAAGTATCCGTCTCTACAGATAAATTGGATTTAATTGAAAAAACCGAAAAGAAAGAGATCTTCAATGAATTTTCCTCATTAGTAAAAGATACAATTGATTACGAAATTAAATTACTGGAGTATGAAAACGACTTAATACGAAATTGTGTTGACACTCTGATATATTTGAGAGGAGAAATTCCAGATAAAGAACGTGAGGAAATACGTAAGAAACTAGAGAAACAACTGAATGAAATTCTATTTAAATTTCCCATAGTATATTTTTTCGATTATACAGGAGATTTATTGGGAATATCAAAGCAGGTACGTCGACAAATAATAAAGGAATCATCGGATTTCAAACCTATTGGTAGAGCAATCGAAGAAGAGCTAATTGAGGAAGAAAATATTGATCAGTATATGGAACTTTCCGTCTTAAACGGTATTCAAAATGAAATGAGAGCAAAATTTGAATTCAACACAGCTCGAGATCTTAAAATTGAAACAATGCCGATGCATCAAATACAAAATCAGATAATGCGTAATATTTTAGAAGTATTTCCCACTTCATCTTTAGGATTAGAAGCATTTCAACATGCTATTTCATTTCGAGAGGAATTAACTAAGAAATTTGCACAAACAAACAAACGAAAACGGGATTATGAAACATTTGAAAACGAGATACTAGATTTAATTCGGGAACAAATCTTCAATATTAGTAAAGAAAAAACAGCTAATTACTTAATTTACTTCTTAGAAAGTTTATTGGAATATAATTTCAATGAAATAACGCTCTTTTTTAAGAGATTAGGGGTAGTAGATATACCAGAATTTGTTAATTTATTTGGTGTAGATAAAAAACGAGTTTTTCAAATATTGAAGACGTATGGGATTAACAAGATGGATTTAGTAAAAATAGGAAATCCTGTTAACAACCCTATTGCTAATGCTGAAGCTGAGCTTGTTAAAATTAAACAAATTAATCCACGTATCCAAAGTATTACCATTCAAGATTTAATGGATGCTTCAGATCCTGAACATAATAACATCATTACTACTATTGCAGAACGTATTGGTATGACAGCTGTTGATTTACGTCGGTTCTATCATAAAAAACTGCGAATTGAGCAACGCATTCTCAATGATACACCTATAACTAATCTTGCGTCAATGATTCTTTTCTATGAACATGATGATATTCTTCTAAATTTGTCCCGAGAAATTTATTTCCGTATGTTGGCAAAGGTTACCAGGCAAATCAGTAGAATACTTGAAACTTACAATAAGGTAAAAGAGGATCAATCCAGATTTTTAATGGCAATTAAAAAACTCCATGAACATTCAGAAGATCAACAATGGGTAGTTGTGAAAATTGAAGAATTAATAATTAAAAGGATAACTAGCAGGCAAAAAGAACTTTCTACTATTTTTGACGCAGAACGAGATCCATTTTTAGTAAATGGTTTTATTCTTGCACGATTCCTTGATTCCAAATTGTCTGATGCCGTAAAATCTTTAGAAACTTCTCCCAGTTCAATTTATGCTGAGGTTCGAGATTTAAGACTTCCTTCAGACATAATATCTCCAGTTTCTTATAGTCTTGCATATGATTTACTGGAACGCTATAAGATGTTACATGAAAAAAGAAAACTCCAAGTGGAAGAAGCAAAGCGAATTGAACTACTTAAACGTGAAAAACAAAAAGCAGAAATCAAGAGAGGGCAAGAATTACATACTTTAGATTGGATTGAACGCAGAATTACCTCAAGTATGATGCGAATTACATCTCGAGGTATTACACCAACAACATTATATTGGAACAAAGATAAGGATGGAAAAGCTTGTTCCGAGAATATGAAGAATCACAGTGAATTAGGAACAAAATCAACTGTGGAATTATTTACCGATTTCTATTATTTTGCATTATCTCGTATCAAGAAACACTGGCCTGCTTTTATATTAGATCCGAGAGAAACAATAAGAAGTGAGGTATTTGAGTTAATTACCAGTGAACTTTCAAATCGGATTGGAAAGATACCGTCTGAAAGTGAAGTAGACACTGAGATTATCGAAGGTGAGAGATGGAATATTGCTAATCAACTCTCAAACCGAATTGGAAAGAAATTAGATAAAGTATTATATCAAAAATTCAAAAAACATCTTTAATATTTCTTAAAAAGAAAAGAACCACGACCTTAAAAAACAAGGGATAATAGAAAATCATACTAATTAGGTGTGACATATTTTGGCAAATTTCTTTCAACGATTAATAAAAGGGATCAAGACTAACTTCTCACTCATTCTAAAAGGTATTCTCTCAGGGGTCCTTCTGATGCTTGGACCACTACTTGCAAGGTTAGTGCGTCTCGGAAACGCAAATATGGGAATAATCATTACTATCGGTTTGATTTCTGAAGCTATTGGGTTAGGTGCATTCTGGTTAGTCATTCGAAAGGAGTATCGAATCGGTGAAGAAACCGAAGAAAAAGAAGAAAACACGCTTCAAAAACTACGTTCGAGAATTTTTCATTCTAAATCTGAAAATACTGATGAATAAATCTCTTAATAAGGTACATCCTTTATCCCTGTCAAATATGCTATTGTATTCGAAATCACCGCCATAAATGGGGTAAATATCAATATAAAGATCACAATAGCAATGAATTTTAAATCAAGAATAATGAATGGAAATCCTACCAATACCGCAGGTGTAATGAAATCCAATTGATCTAGGCCCCATACAGGTTCTCCTCGATTTTTATTCAATCTCCGTTTCAACCAAGATCCAAATAAGTCTCCTCCAGCTGCACCAAAGGATACCAGAGTAACTCGAACAAATAATTTGATGAATCCAATCCATAAAGATTGTTCTAACCTTGCTCCAGTCATATATACTTTGAATAGATCTACAGCACTCTCTGGAGTGCCTTTAAATAAAATGTATTCTCTTTCTCCTCCCCAAAAAAGAAGAATAATCTCCTCAATACCATTCCACGACACAATTAATATTGTATGGATGATCAAAGAGACTACAATAGCAAATATAGGCCCTAGTATTAACCCTTTCAATGTTTTTCCTGGTCCAAATAAACGGTTTCCATCTTTTGCTTTTTTTCCTTTATCTAATGGTTTCCCTCCTCTTCCAAATAGGAGCATACCTGCGTTTGCTAAATATGCAGGCATAATGAGGATGATTTGAAGTAATAAAACGCATGTCCAGTCATTGATATTCCAAATTAGTAGATAGAGTATCAATTCACCAACAAATAGGATCAAGAATATTCCACAAAATATCAGCGCACTATTTTTCCACTTTTCTTCTTGCAAACTAAGTTCTCGTCGTCTCTGGGACTGTTTTTTATCTGAAATTGGAGTCATTTATATTCTTCACTATAATGAACTAGGCTTTTTAGTAATCTGATTAAAAGATAAATAATAAAAATTTAGATTACAAAGAGAAAAAACCATCGGAAATTCTTCATTTTTTCTCTTGATCTTTTCTTTTCTTCAGTTTAAGTGCCGTGAAAATGCCTTTTTCTTTAATAACTTTTTTTGTAAGATCCCCTTCTGTCATTGAGAAGAATTTACGACCAAATTTCTTGATTTTATCCCAATCTAACGGAATTGCTAATCCAGGTTGATCTGGGAGTTCCAAAAATCCGTTTTCTGGTACAACTGGTTGTTTTAAGACACCATCCCGGTATTTAGGTTCCCAGGATCCTGGTTCATAAGGGAATTCCAACGGATGCTTGTAATCTGAAAGTGCAAATAAATGCATGTTTATCCATTGCCCAACACCATTCGTCCATGTGTGAGGGGAATAGGATAACTTTGGATCTTTATTACAAGCTTCAATCACTTTCAATGTATCTGAAATTCCAAATACTGTACAATCTGGCTGGTACAGATCATAACTACCAAAGTGTAAAAACATACGCGCTTCGTGCCAGCCAGCGTTTAATTCCGCACCAGCAATCTTTGTTTTTTTACTGTAGTCTCGTAATTCTGCTAATTCCTCATATTTATGCATTTCTAAAGGTTCTTCCAACCATTCTATGTTACTTTGTTCTATATGATCAATGAATTCTTTTGCTCTTTGAAGATCCCATGCAGGTGTACGTTCTACAATTGTGACTCTCCACCCTTGATTAGCATCAACTCCTAAACGTACTGATTGGTCCACCTTTGAACGAGTTTCATTTATTACTCTAACATCTTCTTCAAGAGTTTTTGCATGTACACGAAGTTTAATTGCTTTATATCCCTCTTCATGAGCTTTTTTAATTATTTCTGAATGGTCTTTAGGTCTACAAACCTCACCTGTACTCCAGTAAACAGGAACGGGTTTTTTTAGTCCTCCTAGCATTTTCCATACTGGTACTCCTTTCGCTTGAGCTTTAATGTCATAAAATGCAGCCTCCATCCAAAAATTTCTCCATCCTAAAAAACTACCTTCCATTATTCGTTGGTGTCCTAATTCAATATCCGTGGGATCTAATCCTAATAAATAAGGAGCAAGCAAACCACCCAAACCTTCTCTTTCTTCACCAAATGCAACCCCTGCTGCATATCCTTCGAATCCATCATCCGTAGTTAGTTGGAGTAGCGTGAATCTATTATGAGTTTGTGGATATCCTGGAATCCAAGACGGATAAAATGGTTTTTTCAGAGGTATATTCATATGCCATAATTCAACTTTTATAATTTTCATTTTCCGACAGATCCAAGTGAAGTTTAGACATTTAAAAAGGTTTAGAATTAATTGGTACGAAGAATATGGAGAAGCGTCTTCGGGATATCTTTAAACTCAGAAACTGGATAATATTTACCATGTCCCGATTCTGCAATTTTTCTGCATATCTTTAATC
>JAEOUK010000547.1 GCA_016839385.1 Promethearchaeota archaeon | reverse complement strand
CCAATTATACCCATTAAGACAAAAATACATCCTAGAAAGATATATAAAAATCGTTTTAGGATCCCACTCCTCGTGTCTATACGTTCATTTTCTTTTTGATTCTCAGTTTGTGGTTCCATTGGGCTTTCTATGTTTTATTGTGGATGATTAAAGAATTTTGAGATTATATCTGCAAGTTTTAGAATTGGTAATTTTTGTTTTTAATTAGTAATTTGTTCACTGTTCAGTGAATTATGGGTTAGTGCATACATATAAAACGACGTGTTGGTGATTAAAGGATTGAAGGTGATTTTATGAAAAAATTACACTTTACAACTGCTTCTTTTGTGCTTGCAGCCCTTTTAGTCGGCTTTATAGCACCGTATATGATTATTTCAGTTAGAGGAGAAGGACCACCTACTCAAGCTCAAGTGTTTGACGGACACACTTTTGATGAGAATTATTGGGATATAATGGTTTACAACAATTCCTACTGGGAAGTGGACGATCCTTTAATGGGAATTTCGAACATGACGACGTGGTTAAACAATACTTGGAATATCAAGTGGATTTCTGAGGGAAACTTCGAAATGGGCTTTTTAGCATTCATGAATAAGTCAGGAATAGAAAATGATCCCGATGCAATGGCTTTTACACCCGCACAAATGTGGTGGATGCATTATTATTACGAAGGGCACGAGATGTTGATAGGTAATATGCTTTCAGCCTGGTTTGGTTGGGGAGATCATAATCATAACCGATGGTATGACGAAGCAGACGAAGAAATCACACCCTTCTTCTATATGACAATGAACGATGAAGAATGGGAGACGGAATTTTCAAGCACATTAGCGTTAACGATGGAGCCTGATGTAGAAATAACCCCCCTTGAGCGAAGTGTTAGCGGGGATGAAATTACTTACACATGGGCTTATAATTATACAGATATGGGATTTTTCCTACCAAAAGTAAATCAAAGTGATCACTCTGTAACAGGTGAGAGAAATGCTACATTCCAATGGGGATTCTCATACGATGACCCGGGTTCATATCTTGAAGGATCCTTTGGATATGGAGTTCAAGATTTCATCTATTATGAATATACTCTTGTTTTAGACACAGTAGCAGGAACATCAACGCTTTATAACGACTATATTGGTGGAGATTTGAGAGAATTGTACCTCAGGGAAAATCCATGGGATCCATTTGGTTTGGTTTCTCCAGGAGATCCAGACTATATGCCTGACGATTGGGCTCTTTGCGTTGGTTCTTGGGCTTTTATAATGGCAGGTACGGATGAAGATTATTCACTCCTCAACACTACAGGTAGTGAGATCAATACACAGACAACTAACTTCGGACTTACTACTGTAGATGCAGTAGTTACGGGCGAAAATGTATTCTCGTATGAGTTTGAGCAAAAACCTAATTACATTCAATACGAATTGGACAATCCAAGCAATTCTACTACAGAACCTGTCGTTTATGCATCGTTGGATATTATAGGGAATGAAGATTTCACTAAACTTGTTAGTGGGATGACCCAGTTAATTGGTCCTTTCGGTCAATTGATGATTACATATGCTATTAACCAGACGAATCACTTCACTAATGGTATCAATTTCGAGGATGCATGGGATAATTTTGACGCTGAATCCACTGCCGCATTGTTTGTGAGTTGTTATCCAGAATTCGGTGAATATAAAGGAGGAAGAGTAGAACACGATCCTGTATTCACGGCTTACTTCGATATTCGAGGAATCTGGGGATGGATAAAACAAATTCCAGGATATTCAGTGTTTATCCTTCTCGGTAGTATCTCAATAGGTGTATCTATCGTAATGCTAAAAATTCGGAAAAAATGATAAAATCAAAAATGATTTCTATTTCTTTTTTTTTTTTGTGAGTTTAAGCGTATTCATTCATTTTGCATAACTTGATTCATCATCTTTAAGTGCCATTTAGATTTCGGGATTTGAGCATTTTCTCCAAGTTTCGGGGGATTCTTCCCAAAGAAATTTCCCCATCCATTCACGAACTTTGGCAGATACATCTTTGCGAGGAATTTTCTCAAAAACGGAGCTTTTACAAACAATCCCTCAGGTTTTAGATTCTTGTACAAATTAGTAACTCCAAATGGTGCGCAATCGATAACAATGTTTTTACCTGCATTCTGAATTTTTTTATAAACAGGAAACCATTTCTCTGATTCCATTCCGGGTTCTCCAACACCGGGTACCCATTGAATTCCAGTTATGGAAGGTTGGGCAAGTAAATCATCCAGATGAGGTAAAGCATTTGGACCATCTAAATGATAAATCGAATAGTCCATATGTTCTGCTTGTGCAACCAGGTCAGGTAGAGCAAATCTTTTAAAATATTTAGGAGATAGCATTGCAGCAAAATCACATTGCATTGTATAGTATCGTTTCGGGCACCAGACATTCAACCAGGTATTGCATCCCAAATTGTGACCATCAATAATATTCTGCAAATCATCGTATACTTTGAGAAGTTTCTCTAAAATTATTACCCGGCATGTATCGATTATTTCCGGTCTGCGTCGCATGGCAAGAATAATTTCAGTGGGACCTAAAAATGATGAGAGAATATCCAAAACACCGCCGATGTCGCTAACACCGACTGTGAATTGACCATCGCAGCGTTCAGCTACATATCGAGTCACTCGCAACAATCGTGAATACCATTCATTGTTATCATTTAGTTTTGCAGATTCCAATAGGGATACTATCTCATTTAATGGAGTCGGATGGTGAAACCACATTGTGCTACTTTTAAATTCTGGAACACATCCAAGCACTGCAGCCATTATTCCAGGACCATAATTTAACCATTGATTAGCAAAATATTCACCACCCCAATATTGATTGTGTGCATTTTTTATGAAATTATCGTGAAAATCTGAAATATTATCAACGTTTTGGGCTAAATTCCAATTTGAAAATGCTACATCTTTTTTGAAATTTAATTTCCTGTATGTATATCCAATTATTGGACGGTCAATTATTTCATGGTCCCACCACGCAACCATCCGGTCTTTGGCTTCTAAGACATTCTCCTTGAGAATCATACTTTAGAGTGAGTGAAAAGTGTTTATAAAGATTCATTTGACCTTAAAAATCAAAAACGGAGCGAAATTATCCCAATGTCTGACAATAAATCTAACAAAATTGTCTAAGTATCCAAATTTAGAATTCCTTGATAACTAAACGCTTATATGAAAGTTACATCGATGTAAATAATAATCAAATTCAAGGTTTTGATCATGGCTGAAAAAGAAATAGATTTTAAAACTTTAAGCTCCGAGGAAAAAAGTGCACGACACCCATGGTGGCGCTATGCATCAAATTCTATGTTGCAAATCGTTGCCACACTGAATGGATCTGTACAAGGTATTTATTTAGTGTTTTTTTATGTGCAAGTATTAGGACTTGAGTATAACTACGTATTCTGGACTCTAACTCTTTTTGCTATATACGATGCAATAAATGACCCTCTAATTGGTTTTTTAACCGATAGAAATTTTAAATGGACCAGGAAATTAGGACGTAGATTTCCATGGGTTGTAATTGGAATTGGTCCATGGTGTATAGCGATTTGGTTGATTTTTACAGCACCAATGGCAACAGGTAGTCCCTGGCGGACGATTCTGTGGTTATTGATGAGTTTATTCATTTTTGACACCTTTGGGACATTGGTGGGTACTAATGTTGGTATGTCTCGCCCAGATATGTTCAGAACGGAAAAAGAACGCAGAATATTTACCGGTGTATGGACATATGTAGATATAACGGCTCAAGCATTGGGAATGTTGCTCCCTCCTATGCTTTTAGTACAAAATCCTACACGTGCTGATTATGGAGCAATGGCTCTAATAATGGCATTTATTTGTCTTGGTGGAGCACTACTTATGCTTCCTGGTTCAAAAGAAGATAAAAAGGTAATTGATCGTTATTACACTGAGGAAGAAAAGGCTAGAGAAAAACCAAAATTCTTTAAGGGTATGTGGCAAGCGCTTAAACAGCGAAGTTTCATTATGGCTTTTCTAATTTTAATGACGTTTAATATCGCAATAAGCATGTTAATGACAATGGGACCTTATGTAGCGACGTTTATATTTCAATCAAATATTGATGAACTTTTTATCTACATTGTTTTTTTCAGTGGAACAATAATATCAGTTCCTCTTTGGATGTTGTATTTGAAGAAAACCAACAACACAAAAATTGTTATTGTTCTTGGAGTATTAGCTTTAGGTAGTATGTTTTGCCTTCTCACAATTCCATGGGGAGTAATTGGACTCTTTGCAGTATTTTTCTTTACAGGTGTAGCTATGGGGAGTTTATGGGCGTATTTATGGACGGTTCTCCTTTTCCATGTTGTAGATGAATATATGATTAGAAACAATATTAACAGTAAAGGTATTCTTCTTGGATTCTTTGCATTCTTAACCAGATTAATTACCTCTATAGATGAGGGAATTATAAGTCTAGTTCAGAATTTTACGGGATTCCCATCGGGAGTCACTAGTTATGAAGTGCTAGAACTTCATGCAACAGTATATGGTTTGAGTATGGACACGCTTCTTAATGGTATCAGATTCATGATAGGGGTGATTCCTGGAGGAATTTTACTTCTTGGAACTCTGTTATTTTGGATATTCTATCCATTGACTCCCAAGAAAGTCACTGAAAATAAACTTAAATTAGCGGAATTGAAACTATAAATTCCTATAATTTCTCTATTTTTATTTTTAATTTAAATAATCTCTCTCTGTGCAAAATTGTGTATTTATCTCTTTATGCGAAATATTCATTTTTTTGCAGATAGCATCGATAATTTTGCAACTCACATGAGGTGAGATTTTAAGAGCTTCCTCATGTGCGTCGATTTCGTTCATGTTTAAAGTTTCGGTAAGAAACTTTTCTACAATGAAATGATGGTTAGATAAGTGTGCAGCTTCATGCTTACCAGTTTCTGTTAAAGAAATAAGGGAGTATTTTTCCCATTCTACAAGACCCTTTTTCTGTAAGCGCTCTATGACTGAATTCAAAGTGGAATGTTTTATATTCAATTCTCTTCGCAGAGTACCTGAGTTTATAGGGCGATCCCAATAAAAAAGGAATTCTAGCACTGAATTATCTTTATTCACGTTCATAGCTCCTTTTTGGTGATTCTTGAGGCGGATGAGAATGATCATGATCACTGTGATTAGAATAGTCCTTTATTGATTCCTGGATTATTCCAAAGGATTCTAATTCCATATCACATGCATGACTCACGATAGCATGTCGTTTTTTCTGAACTTTGGTTTTAATGAAATCATACACAAAACTTACAAGATATAGTAAAGCTAATAGCACAACTATCACCGGACCTGGAGGAAGTTCAATCCAATGCGCTAAAAATAACCCAACAATATTGGAACTTATGACAATAATTCCAGATAAAAGCATCACTTTCTTCATGGATTTTTGGTAAAATAGAGCAATTGCAGCTGGTAAAGTGAGGAAAGCGATTAACAGAATTACACCAACTACAGATAATATAACAATAATCGTAAGTGAAACAAGAATATAAAATATTTGATATATCCAAAAATTTGGGATATTTCGTACTTCCGCGAATTCATCGTTAAACAATACTACAACTAACGTTTGGTAAGTAAAAATTAATGTTACGATAATTACAACATTCAGAATTAATACAGTTACAAGATCACCATTCGTGATAAGAAATAGGTTACCAAACAGATACGTAAATAAATCAGAGGCGTATCCCGGAGTTAAATAGAGAAATATCAAACCAATTGCCATTCCAAAAGCCCACAAAAAGCTTAATATTGTATCCAACCGCTTTTTAGCGCGGTTTTGTAGTATCCCAATAACAGATCCGCATAAAACTCCAAATATTGTCGCACCAAGGAGAGGATTGAATCCTAAAAAGTAACTAATGCCTAGCCCTCCGAAAGTTGCATGAGAAATGCTTCCACTGATCATAGAAATTCTTTTTATAACTATAAACGTTCCAATAATTGCACAAGGAATTGCAGCAAGAACTGAAATTAATAATGCTTTTTGGAAAAACCAATACTGAACAATATCGAACGGATTTGCCATTTATAAAACCTCCGTGTGCTCGTGTTCAGTTAGAGCAATTTCGGGAATGTCTTCTGCGGTATGAGCCATTACTCCATGAGAAATACATCGATTCATGCATAAAAATCCGTCAACATATTCTTTCAACAGACTCACATTGTGATCAACGATCAGAATCGTTTTTGTTCGATTGAGAGAATTCAGAGTCTCCATGAACATTCTTTGCAGTCGTGTGTCCAATCCTGCCATT
>JAEOUK010000546.1 GCA_016839385.1 Promethearchaeota archaeon | reverse complement strand
ATAATGAGTAGGAGTGAATATGCAGTAACAATACCAATCCAAGGAAGTGTGTTCTTTTTAAAAGTATACCACATTGCAGAGTGCCCCTGTCCCATCATTGCAAAAAAGAGAAACATTCCTCCAAAAAGGATTGAAACAAGGCTGAATCGGATAAAAATTGCTATAAAAATATTACCAGAAGCATCAACTGCGAAGATATCATAAATTAAAACTCCCAAAGTATAAAATCCGAACAATAAAAATGCACTTGCCAAAAATTGGTTTGGTCTATTTGTTGAACTGCGAAGATATACTACTATTGCAAGGATGACACAAATAAGGGTGCTAATTCCCTCAAATGCCACTTTAAAATAGAAAGTAAGTTCTGCCATAAAAAGAAAAACGAAGATTAACCTTAAATTCTTAACCAATCGACAAAAAAAAAATGGAAAAATAGTGTTACATAGGTTTTTGCTTTTTTAATCTCTGATAATAAGTGGATTTACTGAGTAAATATGCACGAATTACTGGTTTAAACATCCACGCCAATGGTTTCAATAAAGCAAACCGTCGCTTTATTGTTTTATAGATGTCACGTAAACTATGTCTTTGATAATGTAATTTTTCTTGACTCTCATGTGTATCTAAATATCCACAATGATATCCTTCATTAGCAAAAGCGGTTACAGGCAATAAATCTCTTCCCAATCCAAAAATTTCAGTCATATCGTCTAAATATTCCTTGAATGTAATTCGGCAGTTATCTCCACCTGCTATATGATATGTGTTATTCCAGAAACTATTATCTTGTTCAACAGCATTACACAAGGCTAAACCCACATCTTTTGTGTGTGCGGGTTCAATATGGGTTTCTAATGGCATTTTAAACATTAATGGATCTAGTGCAACTCGATATGGTTCAATAATATAAGTTAGTCGGAATATTACATACTCGACACCAGATTCATGAATCAATTTCTCTGCTATAATTTTTGTTTCCGCGTACATATCCCCTTTACTTGGTTGAATCTTGTCCGTTTTCTTAATAAATGGATTTCGTAATCGATCACCATAGACAGCTATGGAACTGGTAAAAACCAATCTTGTTTTCGGGGAATATTCTTTGATAATGGATAGAATGTTTTGAGTTCCCCCAACATTTACCTCTTCTGCTAGTTTGGGGCGTAAATCTGCTAAAGGTGGAATAATTGCTCCTACGTGAATAACTACATCTTTTCCTTTAATTGCAGATACTAAATCTTCCTTATTACGAAGGTCTCCCCAGATAACTTCTATATTCTTATTCTTTCTTAGTTTCCAAGCTGTAAATCGATTCTTAGGATTTTTTAATTCAAAAATTGTAATTTGATATTTTTTCTTTAGAAGTTCCTCTAAAGTTGAAGTTCCTACATTTCCGAAAGCACCAGTAAGTAGAATTTTTTTAGTCTTTGTCTTTTTCTTTTTTCCTAGATGAGTAATTGTTGTTATAACTACATTGTTGAAAAATTGAGGGATTCTATAGTATAATTCTAAAAATGAACCAAATTTTTTGGTACATTTGTTAGTTTTTACGATAGAAATGTAAACTCCCCAATTTCCTTAGTTTTCTTTAATGATTTCTTGCTAATGAACTTAATGAATGCGAGTGAAAGTTATTTAAATATCCAATTCTCTTTTTTTATTTTTTTCTCTCCAAAAGTCCTCTATAGTTAAAATAAATTGAAATAATTTTGTTATATCTATCTATTGTTGAATCTATATAATACAAATTTGTAATTTTGTCTCATTTATGATGATGAAAAAATAAAATGATTCTCTCTCGTTTTTTTACAGTAAATGTATCGAAGAAATTATAGGATGATCGTGTTAATTATAAAATAGATATGAGGATTTTGAGGTTGAAAATATCCTCTGAAATGGTCAATAACATGGGTTTAAAACCATTTTTTGAGCGATTGGAATATATGGAAATAATTAATGTCTGGCAGTACTCAAAAACGGATTTCTTTTCCGTCCAAAAACTAGTTTTCAAAGATAAATCGGTTCTCGAAGCTGACCATGAAAGTTTGATGAATCAGTTAAATGCGTCTTACCTTCAAATCCTCCGCAGAAGAGAAAATGAAATTATATGCATTTTGAAACAACATCGCGATGATGGTTTCTGGCCAGCCTTTTTACCAGGTGCATGGGCATTAATTCCTCCAATATTAATAGATCATGATTATATTTTACTCACTCTTGTTGCACCAAAAGAGTATGTACAAAATCTTTTCCAAATGGTGAAACTCTATACATCAGATTATTCGGTATTAGCTGTTGAGCGAATGGATAATGTGGAAAGGATCGAGGAATTATTGGGAGTTAGTACAATTCCTTTTCCCACCTTCACAGATCGTCAGCGTGAGATTGCCTCATATGCAGTAAGACATGGATTCTATCAATCTCCCAAAAACATCAGTGCTCAAGCAATAGCAGATGAAAAAGGAATATCTGTTTCAGCTGTTAACGAACATTTACGTAAGGTTGAACGAGTGGTTATGGATTATTTTTTCGGAGAAAAAAGTATATCTGTGGATTTAAAGAAAAAGAAATGGTATCAGCGTATTAATCCGTTTAAAAGAAAATAATCAGAATTCATAAGATCCAAGGAATTAACGCTTTACGGTTTTTTGGATAATCCTCAAATTTCTCTAAATACCATTTGTGATTTTTTATAGCTCTGGGGGCCAGATTCGCAAAAGTCCAGATTGGAAATACAAATCCTGCTAATGACCAAGTTGCAATAGCCCAACCAGTCCATTCCATTATCTCACCAAGATAACTTGGACAAGATACGAATTTAAACATACCTCCTTTAGGTATTTTAAACTGGAAGGTTTCTTGGGAATCTTTAGGTCGCAAATTTCTAATTATGTGATCTGAATGGAGATTAATTACATATCCTGAGACAAAAATGATCATTCCAATAATGAAACGCGGATCCCACAGCCAATCAATTCCATAGAAAAGAGGTTTTTCAACAGGTGCTAATATGTAAATCCAATATGCCTGTAAATATGAATTGATACCGTTAAAAGTGACCCCCATTATTATTATTGTTACTGGCATAGGATCTTTTCCACGAATTAATAATGGAAAAATAAAGGTTCTCTGCATATAATGAAGATTCCAAACAAATAGGAATATCAAAGGAACAATTTCCGTTGTATATCCAATAAAATAAAATACAAAATAGATTACAACCGTCGGTAACTCCATTAAAACCCAACCTAATTTATTATTAATTGTCCAACCCCATTTCTTGGTATAATGTTGACCATAGCCAGCAGTTTGGAAAAATAATGTGATAAATACAATTACTGCTAAAACAAACATTACAATAATTGTAATATAAAAGAAAGTCAATGGCATAATACAATATGATGAATCTAATTATTTTTATAGCCTTCTATTTATGCAAATTGTTTTTTTTTTTGACTGTGTAAAAATTCTTATAATATTTTTTGTGCAAACATATTTTCCCACCTAAAAAATTCTTTATTTCGTATACTTAAGATTTGAGCAAAGATTAGTATAGAGGTTAATAAGGGGAATATTATGACGGATTCCGGGAAATCTTCGGGTATCGATATATCTCAATATGAAAAACGCATAAAAAGACTAGAAGAAGAGTTATCTTCATATAAAACTAAGTTGCAACAACATCAGATCCTTTCATCTACAAAAAACATTAATGACGCATTAAATATTTCAAATGCTCCAATTTTTAGCGTTGATATCGATGGAAATATCAGTATCTGGAATCAAGGAATTTCTCGAATTACAGGATATTCTCTCCAAGAAATGAGTGGTGTCAATTTTGAAAAATTTATTCCAGCAGATAAAAAAAATGCGGTCAATCAAATAATCAAACGAATTCTTAATGGAGAACGCTTAACATTTGAAGAGATCACCATAAAGACTAGTATAGATACGGAAGTCAATATATTGTCTAATCCAACTGCAATAAAGGATGATGAGGATAATATTGTTGGTTGTATTTTCATAGGTCAAGATATAACAGAACGGAAACTTATCGCAGCTGCATTACAAGAAAGTGAAAATTTTTATCGCCGAATTACAGAAAATTCTTCTGATTTTATTCTTATTTATAATTCTGATTATCAAATCGATTATATTAGTCCCTCAGTCACGAATATTTTGGGATACACCATTGAAGAATTCATTGAATTGCGAATTTTAGATATTACTCTACCAGAAGATTACAAAACCTTTGAAAATACATTTAAGAAATTCATGGCGAATCAGATATTTGAATACATTTTAGATTTACCCATTAAACATAAAGATGGAACCTGGCGGGTGATAGAGGTTGTTGCGCAGAATTACTTAGATGATCCTATTTTAAATGGAATTGTATTACGTTCTCGTAACATTACCGAACGAAAAGAAACGGAAGAAATATTGGAATTTGAACGAAATCAGCTACTGAAAATATTTGATAGCATCCCAAGTGCGATTTATATTTCTGATCCTATCACTTATACCCTGCTATATGCGAATTTATTTGTTAGAGAAACGATTGGGTATGATCCTGTGGGAAAAATTTGTCATAAAGTATTCTTAAACTCTACTACACCCTGTCCAATATGTACTAACAAAGAATTGTTCGAAAATGACGGAAAACCTGTAAAATATGTTTTTCGTAATCCAATACTTAAACGTAATTTTATGATGATTGATCAATTCATCAAATGGTTAGATGGTCGAACCGTTCGATTCTCGATTGCAACAGATATCACTGAATTAAAGAGAACTCAAAAAGAATTAGAAAATAAAAATGCTTTACTAGAGCTAAAATATGAGGAAATGGAAAATTTTGCATATTTTGCATCTCATGATCTACAAGAGCCCCTACGTATGATTAGTTCCTATCTCTCGCTATTTGAACGGAAATATAAGGGAAATATAGATGAAAAAGCAGACATCTATATTCATTACGCAATGGATGGGGCTAATAGAATGAACGAAATGATTAATGCTCTACTGAAATATTCGCGTGTAGATAAAGAGCAGAATTTTAGGCAATTTGATGTGAATCAAAAAATCAGTGAAGCATTAAACAATTTGAAGATGCTAATTGAAGAAACAAATGCTAAGGTAACAGTAGATGTCATGCCCAATATCTATGGTGAACCCACTTTATTTTCCCAAATAATCCAAAATTTGATTTCTAATTCAATTAAATTTTGTACAAAAATCCCAATAATTCACATTTCTGTTTCCAATAAGAAGAATGAGTGGGAATTTGCTATCAAAGACAATGGAATTGGTATAGATGAGAATTATTTTGATCAAATCTTCAATTTTAAACGATTGCATCCTTTGGATAAATATCCAGGTAGTGGGATTGGATTACCACTCTGTAAGAAAATTATTCTAAACCATAATGGTCGAATATGGTTAGAGTCCAAAGTCTCAGAGGGAACCACATTTTTCTTTACTATTCCTAAGATAAAAGGAGGTCAGAAATGATCAATAACGCTCAAATATTATTAATTGAAAATGATCCTAAAGATTCAATTTTCATTAATAATGTGATCTATCAGTATAATCCGAATTTGACGTTGAAAGTCGTTCTAAACTATATAGACGCAGCAGACTATTTATTTCTAAGTTCTCTGGAAGAAACAGAGTCAAATCTTCAGTTAATTATTTTAGAAATTACATTATCCGATCGTAAAGGAGTAAAACTGCTGCAATCCATTAAACAACATCCATTACTAAAAAAAATCCCACTGATTGTTTTAACTAATTCCACCATTCCTGAAGACGTGCAGTTTTGTTACGAGGAACATGTTAATGCTTTTATTTATAAACCAAAATCTAAAGAAAGATTTGAATTACTTTTGAAAATCCTTCTTAAATTTTGGATAGATACCATATCATTACCAGAACACGCGTGGGATTGAAAAGATGAAGCCTGCAAAAACAATCCTATTAGTGGAAGATAATCCTGCTCATGTCTTAATCACAAAAGAAGCATTTCAAGATATAGAAGAGAAAGATGATTTGTATCATGTTGAAATTATAAATGTTCGCGATGGTATTAGTGCATTGCAGTATTTAAGCCAATGCAAGAGCGCAGGTACTTACCCCGATCTTATTTTAATTGATATCAACCTTCCCATGTTAAATGGTTTGGATTTACTTAGGAAAATTAAAACCCATAAGTCATATAGGAAACTAATATCCATTATAATTACCAACGGATCACGAAAAGGAGAAATTGATTGCGCTTACGAGCGATATGCAAACGCTTTTATCATAAAACCCTTTAAGTATGACGATTTTCTGGAAATGATCAGATTACTAAAGGAATTTTGGTTTGACTTTGCTACACTAACAAATACTAAACTTGGTGAATTATATGGAAATTAGAATTCGAGTATTATTAATCGAGGATAATCCAGGAGATGCTTTTTTGATCCAAGAGTATTTGGAAGAAATTAAATCCACAAAATTTATTGTGACGAATGTAGATAGTTTATCCAAAGGTATAGCAGAGTGTCAGGCTAGAGATTTCGATGTGATCTTATTAGATTTATCATTGCCAGATAGTATCGGGATAGAAACTTTCAAAGGTGCTCATGATCATTTTCCAAATATTCCAATCATTATTTTATCTGGTTTAATAGAAGAGCTTGCCATAATGGCGGTGCAGGAAGGTGCTCAAGATTACATTCCTAAAGGAAATTTCGATGCACATACATTATACCGTTCGATAAAATATGCGATTGAACGTAATAACTTACAAATCAAATTACGAGAATCTGAACATAAATTTCGTGCTATCACAGATAATAATTTGATGGGAATTGTCCTCTTGGAATCAGGAATTATAAAGTATATGAATAAAAAAATGGAGGACCTTCTGGGATTTAAATATGAAGAAACTCGATCATGGACAAATTATGAATTTGCAAATCATATTTATCCCGATGATCAGCATTTGATAATGGAATTTCGGGATGAATTCTATAATCCTAAATCAGATTTCTCACGAAATTTCATTTTACGTTGGATCAAGAAGAACTCAGAAGTAATCTATTGTGAAATGTTTATGGGTCGCGCACCCCATTTGGGAGAAAAATCAGTATTAATTTCAGCAATTGATGTAACAGATAGAGTTTTTGCAGAACAAGGTCTTGCTTCGGAAAAAGAAAGATTATCTGTGACCCTTTCAAGTATTGGAGATGCGGTTATTGCTACAGATATCTATGGCATTATAAACCTAATGAATGCTGAGGCGGAGAAATTAACCAAATGGAATGAAAATAACGCTATAGGAATGCCACTTGATAAAGTATTTCAAGTAGTATATGAAGAAGATCAAAATAAACCAATTCAATTTGTTGATTCAGTTATTGAAACCCAAAATGTATTTGAAGTGCCAGAATCATTAATATTAAAATCAAAAGAACAAACTCAATACCTAATCCAAGCATCTGCCGCTCCGATAAAAGATAAAGAAGGACGTTTGATCGGAGTTATTGTAGTATTTCGAGATACTACTGAAGAACGAAAACATATTCGTGAATTAATGAGAGCGAATAAACTTGAATCTCTTGGTATATTAGCTGGGGGAATCGCGCATGATTTCAATAATATTTTGCAAGCAATTTTAGGAAGTATATCTTTGGCACGTTTAGAATTACCGACAAATTCCGATGCTAGCAAAATTTTATTTTCTGCTGAAAAAGCTTCCGTGCGAGCTAAAGCATTGACCAACCAACTTCTAGCTTTCGCTAAGGGAGGTATACCTGTGAAAAAACCTTTGGCAATCGATGAGTTAATAAAAGAAACAGCTTCTTTTGCTTTGCTCGGGTCAAAAAATCGATGTAAATTTGAAATGAGCCCAAATTTATGGATGGTAGAAGGTGATTCGGGTATGATAAGCCAAGCAATTAATAACATTGTAATTAATGCTGATCAAGCAATGGTTACGCAAAATGGAGGATTGATTACAATACGAGGTTCAAATTTTGATACACGAATACACCCTTCCTCAAAACCACATTTAAACGGACAATATGTGAAAATAGAAATTATTGATGATGGGGGAGGTATTCCTCAATCTGTTTTACCCAATATCTTTGATCCATATTTCACAACAAAAGCGAATGGCGTTGGTTTGGGACTTGCAATGACCCATACTATCATAAAAAATCATGGGGGTTTTATTGATGTGGATTCGAAAGTTGGTAAAGGAACTACTTTCACGCTCTATATTCCTGCTTCAAGTGACACTCACCTGATTGAAGAATTAGTGGTTTTAGATTCTGAGCTTGAAAAAGGTCGAATTCTAATCATGGATGATGAAGAAGCAATTCGAAAAATATTAGGTGGAATGCTGAAACGTTTAGGATATGATGTAGATTTCGCAGAAAATGGTGAGAAGGCTATTGAAAAATACGCTTTTGAACTTAACAAAAATCCATACCTTGCAGTAATTATGGACTTAACTGTTCCTGGAAGTATGGGAGGTAAAGAAGCTATCCGTAAATTGCTACGGATTGATCCGGATGTGAAAGCAATAGTGTCTTCTGGATATAGTTCTGATCCAATAATGGCTGATTATTCTGAATATGGGTTTATTGGGGTTTTATCTAAGCCATATACCATAATAGAACTACAACGGACTCTTTCTCGTAGTTTAAATAATGTTTAACAGCAACGATCAATAATATCAATCTATTTTTAAATTTGTATGAATTCCCATATCCATGCGTGTGGTGGATTTACGATCGGATACAGTTACAAAACCTTCTCCTGAAATGTGGGATGCTGTTAAATTATTGGATAATAGTAAGTTGGGGGATGATGTCGAAAAGGAAGATCCTACAGTGAACGAGCTACAAGAAAAAGCAGCGGAGCTGCTAGGAAAACCTGCAGCACTTCTTGTGACATCTGGAACTCAGGGGAATTTAACAAGCATTTTATCTCAAACACAGCCTGGAGAAGAAATATTGTTGGAAGAACGTTGCCATATTTTTAAGTGGGAGGTTAGTGGAATTTCTAGGGTTGGAGGATTGCTACCTCGAACCTTTTCCTCGAACAAAGGGGAATTTAATCCATTCTCCTTAGAACTAATGGTCAATACTGATCTTGATGATCATCATTTCAATACAAGTCTAATTGCACTTGAAAATACTCATAATTATCATGGAGGTATTGCACTTAAGCCAGAATTATTCCAAAAAACTAGAGAATTTGCTAATATACACCATCTGAAAATTCACTTAGATGGTGCAAGAATATTCAATGCTTGTGTTACACAAAATGTACAGGTGACAGAATTCACTAAATATGTGGATTCCATTCAGTTTTGCCTTTCCAAAGGTTTATCATGCCCAATTGGTTCCATTATCGCTGGTTCCGAAGAATTTATTCGAAAAGCGCGAATTTTTCGTAAAATGTTAGGAGGGGGATGGAGGCAAGCTGGAATCATTGCTTCTATGGGATTAGTTGCTCTAGAAGACAAATGGATAAATCGGCTTAACGAGGATCACCAAAATGCAAAATATCTGGGTAAAAGTATAATGGAGATTAAAAATAACCTACCGATTTACGTCCCAAAACCAGACACTAATATTCTTTTGATTGAATTCACACAAGATCTTAATGCTGAAAAAATTCTTTGTATAGTAAACGAATTAAATAAAAAAGGCATTTTATGTTTCGATATGGGACCTCGAATCCGTATGGTTACTCATTATGGGATTACTGAAGATGATATTAATTATGCGGTACCAGTCATTAAAAAAGTCCTTCAAGATCATTTATTGTAGTCTTCTAATCTCGAAGCGGTTTTAGAACCCACCCTGCTGTCCGATTCGTCAATGGTTCCATTTCCTTTTTTTCGATAATATCATAAACTTTTTCGAATAGGAAATTCCCCAATTTATGTAATTCTGATTGCACAAGGTTCCGTTGGTTTTTTGTTAACTCTCCAAATATGAAGTATTTAATTTTAGAGCTTTTAATTTCCCAATCCCATATTCCGTTGATTACGCCATTGACTGTAATTACGTTTGTTGCATTTCCTGAACGATCAAAAATATACTCTGTTCCATAATCTCTTATATATCTATCTCGAAATTTGTATCCCATGATATATGGATCCAAGCATGGCAATATGGAGATCACTGATTCGTGCAGTGGATTCAATCCAGTAAGAATATCCAGTTCAGTTTTCAAAATATAGAAATCTTTATTGAATGGAGAAATGCCAACAATGCTTATTTTATCTTCAAATTTTGATAATACATCTCGAATTATTGTTTTATTGAACCCTGTCCACCACACAATATCTTCTTCACAAATTGGACCATATTTCGCAATATATTGAAAAATTATTTGCTGAATCGCGTCATCTGTAGATATTGATTTTAGTTGAACGGATGGAACTGCTTCTTCAAACAATTCATAGGTATGCATCCTATCCATCCAATTTTTCTTAGGTTTACTTCGTACGATAATTCCAATATCGGAAAGATAGAATAAAACTGATGATAAATCAACATCGATTTGAAGTTCTTTGCGGATTTCCTTTGTTGTTAAAGGATTATTTTTTAATAAATTCTGAATTTTTTTCTGAACATCTACGATTACTGACTTACTAATTTTGTAATATTCTAATCTCTTCTCTGTTTGTTTAATTCTAAGTTCCAAAGTTGCAGCATGCATTGCTGGGATTAAGGATTGATATTGAAAGAACACTGTTCCTCGTATGCAACGAATTTTTGCCATATTTTTGCTTTCATATAATATTTCGTGTAATTTTTTAACAGGAATGTCTACTCCACGGCAAAATAAAGAGATATAGGGAGTTGTGTTGTTTGTGGCATGTAAGCCTAATAAATCTTCCATGATTTGAACTATATTTTTGGTTTTCGTATATTCTGTTAAGTGAGATTTTTCTAAAATGAAACGATTCGCTACTTCAGATGAAATTTCCATTAGAAAAATGATTGTCAATAATCTATAATAAACCTATACAATCTGACTAGGGTTCCTATTCTGAATGAACAATTAATAATCCAATTACATAGGAAATTCAAGGTTATTTCCAAAATAAAGGAACATTACTAGATTATCTTTAATATTACTACCGAATTAAAATTGAATATACAGACAGTTTCTTGTGTGAAAATTCATGCCTGCTAAAAAACGTAAAAATCCGTACATTCCAGGAATTGCAGCCATGAATTTTAAACCTGATTTTGATTGGTCAAAAGCTCGAGCAGAAAAAATGTTTAAAGGGATAAAATCGGAAATACCATTAGATTCTATTGAGTTTAGAGAATGTATTGCAGGAATAAAAAGTCTTCCTCCAGAATCTGTTGATTTGGTTATTGCAGATCCTCCTTTTGGGATTGATTTTAGCAACAAGGAAACCATGTATAATCGAGATGATGAATATCTCCCGCAAGGATATGAAGAAGTTTCAACAATGGATTATTTGGAGTTCACCCAACAATGGATTCAAGAGTTACCACGAATTTTGAAAGAAACTGCTTCAGTTTATATATTTTCAGGATGGACTCATTTAAAAGAAGTATTAATCGCAATATCAGAATCAGAATTGGAATTAGTTAATCATATTGTCTGGAAATACCAATTTGGCGTGTTCACAAGAAGAAAATTCGTAACTAGCCATTATCACGTTCTATTTTGTGTAAAAAATAAGAAAAAATATTTCTTCAACAAGATCGAACATTATCCAGAAGATGTTTGGATCATTCCAAGGAATTACAAACCAGGCCAAGTAAAAAATAACACAAAATTACCAGAAAAGGTCGTTTCAAGATGCATTCATTTCTCAACCAAACCTGGCGATGTTGTATTTGATCCTTTTATGGGCAATGGAACAACTGCTGTTTGTTCCAAAGCAAATTATCGACATTATTTTGGATTTGAAATTAATCCAAATCTTAGAGAAATTATTGATAATAATTTGAGAAAGGTTGAGATTGGTAGTAGTTATACTCCATATGGAGAGTCATTACCCAGTCTGGAAGAGCTAGCTACTAAATATCCCGCTGTTAGAAAAAAAATACAAAAGAAAAATTAACCTGAGTAGAAAATTAAGATATTTTTAGCATTTTATCAACAACATCGTTGATTTTTAAAGTAATTTGACGTTTAGCATTTATCAGGATCAATTTTGTATCATCAAAAGTTTCAGCGAGTAAACGAATAAAGCATAAGTTGTACAATAAAGATATACTTTTATCACTTGTTTGGGCTAACAATTGAAAATCTTCTCGCACTCCGTGAAATTCCTGGTTTGATCTTTTCTCATATTCTCTTTGGATACGAGTTAATCCATATTTTTTGTATGCCTGTTCTCTAGTACTTTCCAAAAGTTTCGTCAGTACCATATAAATTACCATAAGAGCCTGTCCATTTAATTCTCCCATTCCTTTGAAGTTACGCCTAATCTGTTCCCTAACATGTGTAAAATCCATCTTAAACTTTTCTTCAAAGAACTCGAAAAAGGTATCTAAATGCTCAGGATTAAGCAGATCTACATTTTCATATATTCGCTCTATGAATCTGTTAAGTAATAGCCCAACATCTTTGAATTGCATTACGTTTTGGGGCATTCTACCCATTATTTTATCTTTAGAAAGAAATAACTGCTGATATACTGCTTGCCGCAACAAAGTTGTTAAATCGAAATCTGGTGTGTGGCTCATAGTCATCGCGTCAAATCCTCCTAACCCTCGAACTTAGATATAGTGAAACTAAAATAAGCTCTATGATAACTAAAGAATACTAATGCTATTAGTTTTTGTAATGTTAATTTAAAATTTATACAATTATCCAGATGATACCAGATGAGTGATCCATTCAAGATCTTCTTCATGTATTCGATGCAAAAAGATGAAAGGTTTATAGAGAACTTGCTATGCGCAAAAAAGTTCTGTGTTTCTTGCGGGGAGCATTACTGTGATGATTGTAGGGAAGATTATGGACCTTTTTCACAAAATATTGTAGGAGTTTATCAGTTTGATAATGAATTACCTACAATGATAGAAGAACCCGATGATTTCTTACCCAAAGTAATTCCAGAATGTAATGTGATAATTGCACTTAATCTGCATAGTGATATATTAACTTGTATTCCTGAATTTGCTCATTCAAATGGTGTAAGATTGGTTATTGTACCTGTTGAAATCGGAGAGATCGTTCCTAAAGGATTGGAACTGCAAGTTAGTGAAGAATTCGAATCCTATGGGATTGAATATTGCTTTCCACGACCGTTTTGTGCAATGACCCAAAATCCAAAATACAATGTGCTCAATGATTTTATTGAATTTTTCCAAATTGGGTATCCTAAAATGGAATTTCAAATTGAAAAAAATACGATTGTAGAAAGTACACTAAAAAAAACTGCACCTTGTGGAAATACATTCTATATTTGCCGAGAAATAGTTCGCAATAAAACTCGTGTGAATAAGAAATTAAAAGAAATAATATCAAAAGCACATCACGCTTATCCGTGTAATGCTAGCATGAAGGAGGATGCAGTTCTTGGGGATACAACTTTACATATCGCTGGATATATTCATCGAGAAGCTATTTATTCTGCAATAATGAATGTGAATAACCATTCTGAAAACAAATCCAAACAAATTCAGACTCTTAAAAAAGAATTGGAGATCTTGCGTTCAAAAATCCTAAAAAATCTAGAACACTGATTTTGAATTTATTTTTTCTGTTTATCGATAACATAAGCAATAAGAAAACATAATCCCGTAATAAGTAGTGGAGTTGGAATTAAAGTCGCTGCAATGAATTTATTCGTTCCAGCGGTCATATATATTACATATCCCCACATAAATGGCCAAAAAATTGTTCCAATTGATCCAACATATTCGTCAAACCATCCTACAATGAAAAATATAATCCATATTGAAATAACAATCAAAGTGGGATACATTTGTGCAGGATCAGGATCACCTATAGCATTAGGATCTTCTTCTCCGAAAAGATTCCCAATTGCGATAAAAGTGATAACAGCTATTATTAATAATCCAATACTTCGAGCAATCCAAGAGAACACTCGAGCAATTTTTCGATTTGATTTGTGGATTTTCATGATAGTTATTTGACTAATTAATAATTAAAAGTCTTTGAAACCATAAAAATGAAAGGTAAAAAAAAAATTGAGATTATTCGATGTATATAGCGGGTTTCATTGGGCGTGCTTTGAATCTCTTGTTAGATGGATCATATACATCTTGTTGATCTGCAATCGATACCGTGATTTTGGTATTATATCTTTTCTCTAAGATGGTCATATACCCACTAATTGCTCCTAATTGATTCTTTGGAGATAACATCTCTATTCGGAAACTTGATGGACTCTTTTGCATAAACTTGACCTCTTGAGGAATAAATTTCATATATTTCTGTAATTCAGGGATTTTTTTCGAAGCTTCCATGAAGGTACCGATATTAATTGCTTCCTTTTCGAATATATCTTGAGCAAGTTGGTAGATAGTATTTTTCCACGGTTCGTTGATATAGATATGAATTGCATTCGGCTCGTGTTTGATTAAATTAACGATTTGATCAATGTCATCGATTAATTGAGATAGAAATTTCGCTTGTTTGGCATATATTCGGTCTTTTTCAGTCAGTTTGATTTTTGGAATTAGGGTATCTGAACAAAAATCGCTCTTACTCTTGCGCATCCCTAACTTATCGTAAATTTCTTCACAGATATGAGGAATTACGGGAGTTAATATTATCACAAGGTCTTCAAAAATGCTGCGGATTACTTGATCTCTCTCATCTTTATCAGTAATTTCTTTATCAAACTGATCTAACTCATTCATCACATTGAAAAATCCAGTCTGAATGAACTCTCGAGCATTATATTCGTCCATTGCTTTCAAAGCTTTATACATATGTAATTTCAAACTGGACAGTAATAATTTGGAACGAAAACTGAATTTATAGTCCTTCTTTTTCACATTTGCGATAGATTGACCGTATTCGTAAAATTTCCGTAATTTCTTCTTAGAGTTCTCTACCTCTCGATCTCTCCAATCTACGACGGAATCTGCTGCTGCTACCGCTGCTAAATGTAATCTAGTTAGATCTACACTATACTGATCTGGAATATATGCCATAGGTATTACATTTCCTTTAGATTTTCCCATCTTACTACCCTCCCGAATCAGCAAGTCGTTTAATGAGAAAGCTTTCAACCAATACTTCTTGGGAAATATCGCTGCATGATGGAAGATTGCAAATGATAGATGATTAGAAATATGTGCGATTGCAGTATGTCGAAAATCGTTTGGATACCAATAGGTAAATTCCTGTCTTAGCTCTTTTATCACATTCTCGGGAATCTTTGTTTTCTCACTTACCTCCGAAATTTTTCCCTTATGCAAGAAAACATAGTCGAAAAATTCAGGAATTAATTGCTTCTCCGTGATCTCATGTTGACGAATTTTTTTAATAATTGTATAGAAGGACATATAGATCACTGAATCACTTAACGACTCGATTATCCATCCTTTCCCTTTTTCTAATGGAAATTCTGTTCCAATTCCTCGTCGTCGAACGCAAGGGCGTTTATCCAGCCAATCAAAGACATTCTCAAATGTTTGTCGAAACTTTGGAGGGATTATACTCATACTGTTCAATAAATCAAACGCTTTCTTTTTCCACTCGGGATTTCCATAATTTAGGAAATACTGATCTGGAATGACTGCAACTTCGATTTCTTCCCCACAACGACAACGTGCTTCTACCGAAGGCTCATAGAAATGAATAGCTAGTCCATTATCTATTAATAATTGTTCTGCACGATTTTTTGCATCTTCAACACGCATTCCTTTCAATTCTCCGGTATTTTCCTTCATGATCCCAGTGTAGAATTCCGTTTTGTAGATAGTTTGGGTTGCTTCTTCTAATTTATCTGCATCATCCTGACTTTCGACACCTAATGATTCGCAGATCTCTACTGCTGGTAATGGTCCATAATCTTTATTCTGGATAATAGAGATTGGATCTAATGCTTGCAATTCATCATTGTCTAATTTGTATTGAGCAATGGTGTTTTCGTCCTTCTTTAAGTCTTCTAATGCAACATAATCATATGGAGCGTGACCTGGGACTGAATAAACCACTCCTGTAGCATGATCCGTCTCCACAAAACTTGCTGGATAAATTGGTACTTTTATATTTGTGATTGGTACTTCCACAGGTTGTCCTATTAATTCCTCACCAAAGAAAGAACGAATTTCTTCCACTTCATGATTTTGGAGTTTCAGCTTTTCTACGGATTCTTTTGAGACAATCCACGTTTCTTTTCCCACTTTAATTTCAAAATAATATCGATCAGGGTGTAACCATATGTTAGTTATCCCGAAAATTGTCTCGGGACGTAAAGTGGCTGCAACTAAATAAGTATCTTTTTTTAATTTGTATTTAATTCCGACAAACTCTTGGACTTCTACTTTTTGTTCGTCACCCGATTGAATATCGTCTTCTCCAACTGCATTATTATCATTGGGACACCATAAGATTGGATAAGATCCTTTAGTGATATACCCCTTCTCATTCAGAACCTTGTATTGCCATTCAATAAATCGGTTATATTCAAGATCCCCAGTGGTAAATTGATGAGTATCATCAATGGAAAATCCCATTCTCTGAAAATCTTGAATTAATTTGCTGGAAAAATACATCGCAACTTTCATCGGATCTGAAAATGAATTCAAGATTTGTTCGACTTTTTTTTCATCAGGTTCATATATTCCAACGTACTGTGTGTATAAATCCCAAGTTTTCTTCTCTTTTTTGCTTAACTTGTCAGAAACCGCTAAAACTGGAGTACCCGTTATGTGAAATGCCATGGGGAAGAATATATTAAATCCCTTTTGACGCTTATAACGGGAAAAGATATCTCCCAAATTATAGGTTCGGCAGTGACCAATGTGAAGTGGTCCAGTAGCGTACGGGTATGGAACGGTAATAAACCATTTCGGTTTTGTTTCATCTATTTTTGCGATGAAGATTTCTTCATCTTTCCATTTCTTTTGCCATTTCTTTTCGATCTTTCGTAGCTCGACTAGGAACTCATCTGCCATTTCTCAAATTCTCCTTGGATTTTTGTATATGATGCGTTAGAAAAAATTTACTGAATTCTTGGTTTGTGAATCCGAAATCATGGTACAAAACATCGACTACATGAGAATCGATAAAATTTAAGAATTCAGAACATTCAATAGGTGACTGTAATGGGTTCGGATTTTGATTAACAAAGAAGATAATTCCTCACTTTTTATCACCTATACTACAAATAGAGAGTTTACGGTTTAAATGTTATGCTTTTTCCCACAAATTAAAAATCAATTATCTATAGAGGTGTTAAGTAAACT
>JAEOUK010000545.1 GCA_016839385.1 Promethearchaeota archaeon | reverse complement strand
GTATGATTCCTAATGACGCTTTACTAGACGCAGCTGAATACCATCTACAATTAAACGGTTTATGGGAACGAAGTCAAATCATTGAGAAGAAGTTGGAGGAAATCCAATCACAAGTAAATGAACTGGGTCAAATGAAATTAAATACTTTTATTAAAGAACTTGCTTCTGATTCCCCCGCACCAGGAGGAGGAAGCGTAGCTGCGTTAGATGGAGCTTTAGGGGCTGCTCTTGGAGCAATGGTTTGCAGATTAACGATTGGCAAAAAAGATTACGAAACAGTCCAAGATTTGATGAAAAAGAGTTTGATTCTGTTCGATAAATTGTATTTGGATTTAACTCAAGCGATTGATAAAGATGCAAACGCATTTAATGGTGTTATGGCAGCTTTTAAAATGCCCAAATCTACAGATGAAGAAATTAAGGTGCGATCTGCCAAAATACAGAAAGAATATAAGATTGCAGCTCAAGTTCCATTCGAAACTGCGAAAACCTGTCGTTTGATCCTAGATCAACTTCTAAAAATTGGAACTAAAGGGAATAAGAATGCTCTATCAGATATAGCTGTAGGACTTCAAAACGCATATTCCGGAATACTTGGTGCTGTGATGAATGTTGAGATCAATTTACCATCTATCAAAGATGAACAATTTGTAAAATCAACGAAGGAAGAATTAAAAGCTCTTTTAGAACCCATAAAAGAAAAAGTAGATATTCAAATTACGGAAATCCGAAAGATTCTGTAACCTTTTTTATTTAAATAAAAAAAAGACTATTCCCCTAATTCTGAAATGGGAATTGCTATTTCTTTTATCCCATCTTTAGTAATCGCCATGATGTCAATTCCATTCCCTGAAAATGCATCCCGCTTCACAGAAGCCCTTATGACCTTTTCTACTAATTTGATTCCTTCTTCTACGGACATCTCTTTATATTCAGCTTCTAACACACCAGCAGCCATAGCTGCTGCAGAACCACCGACACCCCATTCATCAGGCATTAAACTTCCAGCAGCATCCATCGTAAATACCATTGGTCCATTCTTATCCACACCTGATATTGTAGTATTGACATAGTATGGGTACATTTTCCGCTGAAAAAGCATATTAGCTAACATCTTACCAACTGCAATTACAGACATTTCTTCATTTTCGCGTAGCTCATATAAATTTGCGTTTGCTACAATGATTTTTACTACCGTTTGGAAATCTGCTGGCAGTCCAGATACAGTTGTAGCGACATGATCCGTCAATTTGAATATTTTCTTGGTATTTTTAGATGTGACCATATATCCACCTAAATTGGTGATTCGATTATCATTCCCAAGAACGACACCATCTTTGCATTTTATTGCAACACTACATGCACCGGGTAAATAAATTTGCTGTGACATTATGGTTTTTTCCAAGTTGTATAATACTAAGTAAAAAATGCGAGTTTTTTAATTTTTTGAGAATTTTCTAAAATTCATTGGGATTGGAACTGAATCTTTTAATGTAAAATAATACTGATTAGCTTATAGATAGAATAAAACAGTTAATTCCCCCCTAATAATGCTGTTCTATATATCTCAATATACTATTTTCATGTGAGGCTTGATGGATTGATGACTGGATTGAAGATCTTTTTCGACGCTTACAAGTATCTGATGAATTGTGTTAAAGAATCACTAAAATCTCTAGATTACGATCAATTAAAAAATATTTTTAAGTTATTGATCAATGCGCGAAAAAAGGAAAAAACTATTATTGTGGATGGACAGGGGCGCTCGCTACAATCAATGATGCTTACGGAAGATTGTTTAGAACATAACGGTTTTCCAATAATATTTCCAGCATCAAATGCAAATGTAAGACCATGGCAAAGAGGAGATATATTTTTCTTTAATTCTGGATCGGGTTCAGGATCCCCATTGAAACATGCTCAATCAGCAAAAGAAGATGGATTAATTATTATTGGTATGACACAAAATAAAAAAATGCTCGACGAATTTCCGGAAACAGTATTGATTCTTAATCCTTCTCAAAAAAAGAACTCAGTTTTTGCTCCTTTGGGAACTGAGTTTGAATTTTGTTCCGCAATGATCGGTTCTTGTATAGGTAGCTCAGTAAATGATACAGTTGGAGAAGCTAATCGTAAATTTCAGGTGCATTCACAAGCATTATTAGATTTATTCGAAAGTTCAATTAGTCATTTTGAAGATAATCTAGATTCTCTTCTTCAATTTATTGGTGTGATAGAACCATATATCGAACCAGAAAATACAGGTCATGTATATTTCCAAGGAGTTGGTAGAGATTCAATTATCAATAATGTTGCAGGTATTCGGTATGGACATCTTCATAAAGTCGAGGGAGGTAAAGTGATAAAAGATCTCCGAGTAATTTCCCAAGGTCATTGGGATCTTCGAAGGAAGGAAGATCTCGCAATAATTATCTCCGGATCCGGTTCTACATCCCAAACGCTAAATTATGCTACACAGGCATTTATTTCCGGATTGAAAGTTTATGGTTTTACTTCTTTTGAAGATTCTGATTTAGGAAAATTCACAAAAAGAGTTGACGGTTGTTTAGTAATTCCTGGAAGAAGAGATCGCTTCTCAATGTACAACGTTACGTTAAAACATCGGAGAAATTTCTTGCCCGAATTCGAACTAAATACATATCTTACTATGGATTCACTATTGTCTCAAATTGCGTTCAATCAAGACATTACTGAAGCTGACATGAAAGCAATACACAGACTCAAAGCATTAGAATAATAGGTGGTAATCGTGAAAAAACGAAAATTTGGAGAAGAATACTGGAAAAAATATTGGACACCTCCAAAAGACATCATTGAGAAAACTCAAAAGAGTTTTCAAGCAAAAAAAGTCTTTGCTATGGGATTAATGCCTGTTAGAGGACTTGCAGGATTTCGCAAACTGGATTATGAGTTTGCAGAAAAAATACCAGTAAAAGATATCATAAATCACTTGGAGAAACATCATTTCAATGTATTAGGCGTAGTTATTAAGGATACAGATGGAGCTTGTATGTGGGATACAAAAATCGGATGGAATCCTACCGGACGTGATATTTTAGGAGAATTCGTGGATGCAGGAAATGAAAGCAATGTTCGAGTAATGGTCTCAATGACATCAATGAACGATGCTTATCAAGGTAATATACATCCTGATCGAGTTAGTGTTCATGGTAGTAAAGGACATCATAGAGATTATAATACGCAAGGGGAACTAATTAAAATTCCATACAAACCAGGAAGTTCTACCACTCGATGTGAGGGGGAAATGAGGGTGGACCTCCCTGAAGGAAAAAAATTCCCGGAACTGCAGGAAAAAATCCCGTTCCTTCAAGACAAAATTGATTCTAGAAAAGGCGCAGCTCGAGGAGCACGAGGAGTAGGATATGTTCCCACAACATCATTCATGTGTCCTAATAGTGAACATGTTGACTATTTAGTCGATTTGGCAGGCGAAGTAGTAAAGAAGTATGAAATATCTGCATTTTTTGCAGATTATATTCGTTATGATGGAGAATTTACGGATATTTGTTGTTGTGAACGATGTGTAGCAAAATTTATCAAAAAATATGGAGACCCAACCAAAATAATGAGAAGTGATGAATGGTACGACTTTAAAGAGGACACCGTAGCATCTTATGGGAAAAAATTAGCAGAGCGCGTTAAAAATACTAATCCCGACTGTATTACAGGATGGTTCTCCCTACCAGGACCTCCTTTATTTACGAGGAATCGATTAGGTCAAAATTGGTCTAAAATGAGTGAATTTATGGATTCTGTGTCACCTATGATATATCCATATCTTGTAGGAACACGTGATGATGGTTTGTATTGGGGATTTCTCGGGTGGTTAATGTATCAATATTCAATTTTGAACATGAAAAAACGGATGAATGAATATAAAACTCAATCAATTCTAGCTATTACTAATACTGTCGAGTGCAATGTGGAAGAAATGTTAAAACAG
>JAEOUK010000544.1 GCA_016839385.1 Promethearchaeota archaeon | reverse complement strand
TATAACGAAAAATAATTATCTCATTCTGAAAATCATACTAAGATAATGGTACATTCAATTATTTAATATAAATAAAAATATAAGAAATGCAATTACTGATCTTGTTCAACATAACATATTCATTGATAAAATCAAGCTTTATCTAAACATAACCCAAAAACACTCGCCTAACCAAATCCAAAGCCATCACAGCCGACCGTTCTTTATTCCACAGACGATCCTTTGAAAATAGAAATTTCTCACTTAGAGAAGTCAAAGTATCCAAGAAATTATTAGGATTAGTTTTAGTGTCTTCTTGATTGTCTCCTAATGCTAAAATTGTGTCGAAATACTGCTCCAAATCAAATGCTGTTAATTCAAATTCTGTTATTTCCCTTGAAGAATTCGTAATTAAATTTACATGAATATTTCTTGTTTCGGATAATTTTTTGAGTACAGGTATTACATCATCAAACAATGCAAGACTACCTTCAGCTAACAATTTTTTTCGCTTGATTAAATCAATTTCATCAAATTTTTTCCAAAAATCTACGGGATCAGGATAATTCCAACTAGATAATAACTCCTTAAAATTTTCATCTCTCCATAATTTATTCCGTTCTTCCATTTCTGGTGGTAAAATTCCTTGTTTTCGAAAAACATCCACAATAATGCCATCGAAGAAGCTATGACTATTTTGAATTTCCACAAGTGTATTATCCAGATCGAAAAACAGTATTGCTTGAAGTTGTTTCATTAAAATTCGTCACCTAATTTGTGAATAAAAGTTTCTAGAAATATCCTATAAACCCAATATCTTCTCCATTCTCATCTAGAGCATATCCCATCCCCATAATTGGACCTTTCCCTTCTGAATTTGTGGGAGGATAAATAACTTTCAATCCGAATTGAAATATTCCCCCACATAGATCACACTTCATTTTAATTTTAGTATATTTGAAGTATGAACCATCTTCTTGAACATCTGATTTAGTATATTGTTTTTCTAAAGGATGGAGTTTTTTTTCATCATGGTTATCACATCCTTTTAAAAAACATTGATCTGCACTAATTGCTTCCTGTCCTGTTCGTCCTATTGCTACATAAAAATCGGAGGGTATCTCATCCCATAATGACTTATCTTTCATATTATGTTCTAAGGGTGAGTAATAATTAAAATTATAGATAAGAATTGATAATAATATCATGAAAACTGATTTTACAGCATTCAAAATCTGTGCTGTTTAATAATACAAGTATAAAAATAGACTGAATATCAAATTTCAGAACATATATGCATAGTAAAACTCTCCGCTAATATACACAGTTTTTGATGTTTTTGTGGGAGAGTATTTTTGTCGGTGAATTAATATCATTTGGATAATACTTGACCATATAGAGATCTGATCGTATGTCCAATTCAATGGCTGTACTAAGTCCCAATCACAATGTTGAAAATGTGCAAAAAATGAAATGTACAGAAAATATACGCGAGATTGATTATTACAACGAGATTCTGAAGTATTTTGAAAATACGACCGGGGAAAATATTTTTGTATTCGATCAAAATGATAAATGGGTGGATTATAGCTACATACATCTAATGCAGGAACTACGTAGTAATAAAGTACTTTTGGACGCGGATATTAATGATGTCACAAAAAATTGCTTAATTCTAATCCTTGGTCTAATTGAAATGAAACAAAAACCACGTGGCACTCGATTTGAATGCTGCACAGATGAAGATCAAGTAGCGATCAAACATTCACTCGCAAATGCTCTTGTATAGTTTTAATTTCCTTTTTCAAGTTCTGTGATATGAATCCAATAAATTATAGGCGTAAACCGCAAATTTATCCCTAATTCTGCAGTTGTATCATACCCAAATGAGTAACATCGAGCTTGCCGGGTCTCAGGTTTAAATCGATCATCCCAACCATCTCCAGCAACTGCATCTGGATGAAATTCTACTTCGGGAATCGAAATCAGGTCGTCTACACATCTAGGTAGCCATAGACGTTCATCAATTTCTCCTACTTTCATACCAAGTAAGTTATCCCATAACCCATAGGGTAATCCAGTTTCTTCTGCAGTGACTTCAATTTTTTTCGTTAAAGGATTATCCGTACGATTCCAAACAACCATAGAAATATTATTACCATCATCATCAGCTTTCCAAATGCGTAACTCCATAGTTACCGTATCTCCTTTTTGAACATGTGTCAAAGCCCATTCATCATAACCAAACTTACCAATGAATATCCCTACAATACTGACCCCCACTACAGTAATAATTATAATACCGGTCATTATTTTTCTACTTTGAAAATATTTCTTTGCACTTTTGCTATATTGAGTCGATTTAGTTTGTTTCTTATGCTTTGGATTTTGTTTTGGTGTCACAATATTCCCTCATAGACTTCATAGAAATTAGGTTTTTTTCCCTTAAAAGCACTTTTAAAAAATAAGGCGATAATTTTTCATGGTTTTTACCAACACAAAATTGGCTAAAGTCCTTTATATTTCATTTAAGAACTTAACGAACTGATTACAATGTCTAACACACCAGAAAATTTAATGACTGCATTCGCAGGAGAATCACAAGCAAATAGGAAATATTTAGCTTATGCAAAAAAGGCTGAACAAGACGGATTTCCACAAATTGCTAAAATATTTAGAGCAGCAGCAGCTGCTGAGACAATACATGCACATAATCACTTTAAAGTAGGTGGTCATGTTAAAAGCACAGTTGAAAATGTGAAAAATGCAATTTCAGGTGAACATTATGAATTTACATCCATGTACCCTGCATTTTTAGAAGATGCGATTAAGGAAGGCGATAAAAAAGCAGAACAGAGTTTTCATTGGGCTAATGAAGTGGAAAAAATTCACCATAAATTGTATTCTAATGCTCTGAAAGCTGCAGAAAAGGGAAAAGATTTAGAAGAAAAACAAATGTGGGTTTGTCCCGTGTGTGGAGCAACATTTGAAGGTCCACATGAACATTTAGATGATGAATGCCCAATATGTAAAACCAAGAAAGAGAAATATATGAAAATCGAATAAAACTGATTTTCAATTCTTATTTTTTTATATATATAACGAGTTTTGATCTTTTCCAGGATGATATGTAGATTGGAGATTTTCTCCCGCACCTTGTATTTTATCAGTAATGTGTTTAATAAAGAAGTCGATTGCAAATACTATCGATAAGTATTCCAATTTGAAATGCTCGAAATCTAAATCTGAAGGAATGTCCGCTTCAGTCCAAATACTCTTTCCTTCTGGATCAAGTGAATAAGTTACATCATTAAGAATGAAATTTGCCTTAAGTAATTCGACATAGATTTGATTTGCAACATGTGGTGCGACTTCAGTTAGTTCCATGATGGATGCTTTTACAATAAACCAATCGCTACCTACAATGATATGAGATAGAAATTGATAGGATTCATATTCAAATGGAACAATAATTATGCTTTTCTTGGGATCAATATTCATATCTTGAATACCCAGTTTTTCTAAGAATATGTGCGCTTTTGCCATATTTTTACGAATTTTTCTTCGTTCTTCTTCGTCTGTTAATTTATTGTAATCTAGAGTATCCTCGTCGATAATATGATCATCTATTGACGATTCGAAAGTATATCCACCGTAATTCTCTGCGCTTCGCTGATAAATTTCTTCGGTTTCTAATTTCTTTCGCATTTCTATAAGTTCTTCTTTGTATTCTTCCATGATTGCCATTTCTTCATCAGATAGGTAATGTTTTTCCTCCTCATCCTCTTCTTCCTCGGTCTCTGATTCAGACGTTTCCGCCTCAGCTTTCATTATTTCTGCTGAAGATTGTATTATTCCAAGGTCTACCTTTTTCTTCTCTAGCCACTCTTTGTAAGCTTTTGTTGTTTTTCCGCCCCATATTGCATTTTTTCCAGTTTCTTGTTCATATAATTTTTGTAAATCCTTATCCGAATATTTTTTAGGGTCTTTTTTTGCCACCAATCTTGACTAACCTACTTTTACGTTATACAGTTTCTAAAGATTACAAACATAAATGTTTTCTTATGAAATACGACTAAAACTCTTTCTAAGTATCGCAATATGGATGAGAAAACTTTTTTAGTATATAGATCAACCTAAAGCTATCAATTTTAATGGTAAAAAAAAATGACAGCTACAAGATGGCGATGTTTAGTTTGCGGTTGGGAAACCGAAGAAGAATATGAAGAATTACCAGACGATTTTGAATGTCCAGTATGCGGTGCAGGTAAAGACGATTTCGAGAGAATATAATCAACGAATTCTAATTTAAAACAAAAAGTTCATTTTTTATTATAAAACTAACTTTTTTCTTTATTTCATTGGCAGCTCAAGTAATTTTAAGTATCGAATTGCTTGTTCTCTCTCCGGAGAATGAATTCCATGGAAAATCGTTTTTAAAATACCAATTTTTTGGATCTGTGTGAAATTTCGATTAAGAAATTTATTGAGATTTTCTTTTTTTTGCATCCAAATGATTTTATCGTTAAATGAAATACTGACCTTGTTATTGTTATGTAATTTAATGGTCTTTCCTTCACAAAAGATAGAAGGAAGTTTTAATTCTTGGGAAGGTAAAATTGCTGGTGAGACTTCTAGAAAAGAACCAAGGTCTACTGCGGTTTCTACCATTAGATTTCCCTATAATTTAGTTTTTATAATAAAAAAGAGAGAGTATTTAAAAAGCAAAAGTGTGTTGGAATTACTCTAATTCTAATATTTTATCCAATTTATAGTAACGTTTGAAATCGATGATGTCCTCCCCGAAGTAGTATTCGCCAGTTTCAGCAATTCGGATTGCAGGAAGAGATGAATAACATTCTTCAATATCGCAAAATTTTTGGGTGAATTTTGGATCTCTCATTAAGCGATCGATAATAATTTGGGATTCTACATTCCATTCCTCGAAATTAGCTGCCTTATCATGCAAGTAAGTACGAACTCCTTCACAAGAATGACATCCCGGTTTTGTTAATAACACGAATTTTTTCAGTTTGGTTCACCTTTTTTTGTTTGGTTTGTATTGTCTCAATTCATAAGACTAGGAAAACGTTTCAAGTATCCTATATATTGAGATGGAAAATCATAGACATAAATACGACTCTTGTTTTTTTTAATTATTTGACCGTATCTAATTATCAAAGATAATAAAATTTGCTAAAAATGATTAAATAATAATACGAATTTCGCCTTTGTAACAATTTCCCACAAAAATGGCACGTCTCGGGTTCTATTGTAAAAGAAACTTCTAGTGTCTTTAAAAGGAATTTGAAAATAAGTGATAGAAGTAAGGCTTAAAATCCTTATTTAGGCCATACTTTTTTGAAAGCGGTTTTTGGGAAGAAACAATAGGGACATTCCTCTGGGGGCTCTTCACTATAATGCACATATCCACAAATCCGGCATCTCCAAGCAGTTTTGCTTATTATACCTTCTCTAGATGCTTGTTCTGCATTTTCAGCTTTCAATCGAGGAAGATCCTCCAAAGATGGCATTGCTTTTTCTAGTTTGGAAAGATATCGATACACAACCATTCGTTGCACTTCACTCGTTCCTTCATAAATTGTCAAAACTCGAATATCTCGAAGAATTTTTTCGATAGGATAAAATTTTGTGTAACCATAACCACCAAAGATCTGTAATGCCTCATTAAGAACTTCTTGAGCTGCTTCAGTTGTATAAAATTTGGCAATCGATGCAGATAAAGTATTATCTTGACCTTGATCTGCTTCCCAAGCAGATTTCCAGACTAATAAACGACTAGTTTCAACTTTTTGATACATTTCTGCAAGTTTGAATTGAATAGCTTGGAAATCTGCTAATTTCTGACCAAAAGCTCGTCTTTTCTGTGCGTAATCCAATGTGAATTCCAATGCAGAACGTGCAGCACCTGTTGCAAATGCTCCAATTATTGGTCTAGTTTGCGAAAATGTTCTCATTCCTAACAAAAATCCCTCTCCCGGCTGTGCTAGAACATTATCTGCGGGGACACGTACATTTTCGAATTTAATAGCATTTGTCATAGATGGTCGTTGACCTAGTTTCGGAATATGTTTTCCAACCTTTATACCGTCCCAATCCATTTCCACAAAAAAAGCGCAAATTCCCTTGTGTCTAGACTTAGGATCCACAGTTGCAAAAATACTAGCATAATCCGCTAATCCTGCATTAGTAATCCAATATTTTGTACCGTTAAGGATGTAATCGTCTCCGTCTTTTTCAGCTTTACAACGAATTCCTGCAACATCACTTCCCATTGTTGGCTCACTTGTAGCAAAAGAAACGATTTTTGGTTTTTTTACACACACGGTTAGATATTTCTCTTTAGCAGCTTCATTATTCGATAGCATCAGGGGTTCCTGACCAAGAGTATTACCGAAAATAGAGGTTCCCATGCTAGGATCTCCAGCTGCAATTTCTTCCACTACTATTGCAGAATCTAACAATCCTCGCCCTTGACCTCCATATTTCTTTGGTATGCTTAAATTATTTAATCCCGCCGCATGTGCCTTCTCCATTAAATATTTGGGGGAAACATCCTGTTCATCGAAGTAATTAACAACTGGAATTATCTCCTCAATCGCAAATTTTCGAGCTTTATTCTGTAATTCTAATTGCTCTGCAGTAAGTGAAAAATCGATCATTTTCAAACACTTTTATTTATTGACACAATATTGACTTGAGCACAATAAAGTCTTGTGGTCATATTCTTTAAAAAGAAAGATAATAAATGAGCAACACAATACTTCGAATTTATTTACGAATGATAAATCTCTTAAACAACCAAAGTAATGCAAAATCACTGACTATAAAAAGAGTAATTGTAAGATGCCAATAAAGAATGGGGATACCGTAAAAGTACATTATCGAGGTACATTTGATGATGGTGAAGTATTTGATGAATCCAGTGAACATGGACCAATTGAGTTTATTGTTGGAGAGCATCATGTAGTGCCCGGATTTGAAAACGCAGTATTAGGTAAGGAAATAGGTGACGAATTCACGATTACACTTCAACCTTCGGAGGCTTACGGAGAAGTCGATCCTGAAAATCGACAAGAATTTGAAAAAACTGAATTGGATTTAGATGAATACGAAGAAGGTATGACTTTATTATTTGAACACCAACATGGAGATCACACCCATCAAATTCCTGGAGAAATCATTGAAGTTGGGGAAGATTCGGTAATTATTGATTTCAATCATCCATTAGCAGGAAGAGTTTTGAATTTTTGGATGAAAATTGAAGATATAATAGAAAAATAGGGAAAAAACCCTAACATTTTAGCTTTTTGGGAATTTCTTTTATTTGGCGTGCAAATTCTGCAGCTTTTTCTTCAGCATTTTTGAGGTCCTCATTTGTAGCACCGCCTTGAAATTCTACAACAGAGGTAACATCCCAATTAAGATTCTTGATTCTCTCTTCAAATCCTTTTTGTGCACCTCCTACCCATCCATATGATCCAAATCGCATTACTCTTTTATGTTTGAATCGTTTCAATTTCATAAGATCTAAAACATAAGCCATGGGTGGAAAAACGGAATACTCATATGTAGGCATTCCGATAACAAGACCGGCAGATTTCCAAGCAGTTGCTAAAATCGTAGATACATGAGTTTCAGGTACCTTGTAAATCGTTACTTTTACACCTTCTTTTGCAATTCCTCTAAGAATCGCTCTGAGCATTACTTCAGTATTAGAGTACATCGAACCCCAGATGACTGTGATCTCTGGTTCTCCATATTCATCCGCGTAATGCGCATAACATTGATATCGCTGAATAATTTCCAACGGATTTCTCCAAATTAATCCATGTGAAGGGGCAATAATTTTAATTTTGTTTAATAAGGGTTCTAATTTATTGATCGCTTTCAAAACAAATGTAGAAAACGCAGCAACAATATTTGCATAGTATCGAAGTGTTTCCTGTTCAAAAAACTCTTTATCTTCTTCTGGTATCTCATCTGCGAAAATAGTGCCCTTTAAAGCTCCAAAAGATCCGAATGCGTCACAACTGAACAAAACTCCTGTCGATTCCTCGAATGTAGCCATCGTTTCAGGCCAGTGTACGTTGGGAACATCAAAAAAATGCAATTTTTTCCCATTTCCTAAATCTAAGACATCTCCATCTCCTACTGCTTTAACATTGTCAGAAATATGATAGAAAGCTTCCACTAAAGGTACTCCTTTCTTACTTGTAACTATCTCTGCATTAGGACAAAATCTTGCCAGCATGGGAAGATATCCAGTATGATCAGGTTCTAAATGATTTAAAATAATGTAATCGATGTCTTTTGGTTCCAAATTGATTGTTTTCAAGGATGAGAATAAGCTTTGTGAACTACCTCCTCCAGTAGATTTTACAATATCTATAAGTGCAGTTTTCTCTCCCTTCACGATATATGAGTTAATACTAACACCATTGGGAATAGGCCAAATACCTTCAAAAAGATCTGAAGTATAATCATTTACACCGGTATAAAACACACCGTCTGCTATAACTTGTGCCATTTTGATTCAACTTATTATAATCTAAATTTTAATAAAATTGCTTTGATTAGCACTTGCGTACATAAGCTTAAAAATTTGTGTACTTATGAAAATAAGCGAGAACGTCCAAAAATCGTTCATCATTAGGTTGAATATTCATGAGAATTATTATAATAGGGAATGGAGTTGCAGGTCAAACAGTTGTAGAAGGGTTGCGTAGGAAAAACAATGATATGGAAATCATAATGTTTTCCCAGGAACCTCATCCATATTATTCTCGTATTTTTCTACCACATTTTATTGCTGGAGAACGAGAAATAGATGAATTATATGTTCGAAATGAGAATTGGTATTCTGAAAATTCAATAAATATATTCACTAATACTGCAATTACAAAGATAAATATTGAAGATAAGCTAATTTATCCTGCAAAATCCAAGCCTTTTCCCTATGACAAATTAGTATTAGCTACTGGGAGTTCTGCACGAAAACTTGGTTTTAATAATGCAAATCCTGATTTAAAAGGGAATTTTGCTTTACGTACTATAGCAGATGCACAAGAAATCAAACAATACATAAAAGATAATTTAGTCGAAAGAGCTTTCATTATTGGGGGAGGTTTACTTGGCATAGAACTTGGATTTCACTTAAGGAAATTGGTACCTGAAGTGAAAATTTGCGAAATAGCACCTTATTTATTACCTCGTCAACTTGACAATGAGACATCTAAAATACTACAAACATACCTTGAATCTCAAGGGTTACAGTTCATTATAGGAGAGTCAGTCGAGAATATCATAGGAGACCAGAAGGTCGAGGGAATTATATCGCAAAGTGGAAAAACAATAAAAACCGATATGATTCTCCAACAACTTGGAATAATTCCAAACACACAACTTGCACAAGATTGCGGTTTGAAAACTCAAAAGGGAATAATTGTAAACGAATATATGCAAACCTCAAATCCAGATGTGTATGCAGTAGGTGATTGTATCCAATTTGAAGATAAAATTTGGGGAATCATTCCAGCATGTATGGAACAAGCTAAACAAGCAGTCGCTCATATACTTAAAGAAAATCCTGAACCCTACAAACCATCGATTTGGAACACT
>JAEOUK010000543.1 GCA_016839385.1 Promethearchaeota archaeon | reverse complement strand
TATCGTGTTCTACTACAAAAGCGCATTTTTTTATTTCTTCAATAGATCTGCGGATTACCATAGCCGCACGCAAACGCATTTCGACATCCAAGAAGGCTGAAGGTTCATCAATGAGATAAATGTCTGCCGGAGTAGTTAAACATTCTGCGATCTTCACCCGTTGCAACTCCCCTCCACTTAATTCGTTTAATGGGCGATCAGCTAGACGATTAAGTTCAAAATTGTCAAGAATTCTCCGTTTATATGTTGCAGCAAAGTCAGTACTAATTTTGATCCGTCTTAAAATATCTTCTACCTTTTTATTTTCTTCCCCGGTGAAATATTGCGGTTTTAACGCAATTTTCAATTCCTTAATATCAACAGCTCCATGATCTGGTTTTATATCATTCGCAATTAAATTGATAAAGGTGGTTTTCCCAATGCCGTTAGGTCCTAAAATTCCAATAACTTCCCCAGCATGGATTTCTCCTCCGTATACCGTGAGTTTGAAATCACCGAGAGTCTTTACCATATCGGGGTACTCGAATAATAAATTACCGGTAGAGAACATCGATTCTTGGGGGGGTCGAGTATGGAATTCAATTGCTTGTTCCCGAAATCTCATATTTTCATCTCGAATGTATCCTCCAAGATAGGTGTTAATTCCAACTCGCACACCATGAGGATGAGAGATAATACCGTAAGCTCCTGCAGAACCATACAGTAAACAAACGAAATCGCTAAGATAATCAAGAATCGCCAGATCATGCTCAACAACGACAACTGTTTTATTTTGTTGGGATAAATTTCGTATGGCTTCAGCCATTTTGAGCCTTTCAGCGACATCCAAAAAACTGGTAGGCTCATCAAAGAGATAGCAGAAGCTCTCCCGTAAAATAGCAGCAGCAATCGCGAAACGTTGAAGTTCCCCCCCACTTAAGACGGACACATCCCTATCCACGACTTTATCAAGTGACAATGCAGGGATTACCCAATCATATGCATTACGCTCATCAATTTTCTTAAGAATAACGCCAACTTTTCCAGATACCTTTTCAGGAATTTCTGTTATATTTTGAGGTTTATACACGACTTTTTGTGTTCGTCCTTTCAAATTCTCTAAAAATGCCTGCAATTCCGACCCTCTAAAATACGTAATAATGTCATCCCAAGTAGGTAATTCATCACCTAATTCTTTGAATTTCCCAAGATTCATTTTGATCTCCCCTGCTAGAATCTTTAAGGCAGTGGATTTTCCTATCCCATTTTGACCGATCACCCCTAATACCTTACCATTCTTGGGAGAAAGCATACGAAATAAACTAAAACCATCCGGAGCATATCGATGTGTACGATCCTTCTTCAATTGATCTGGAACGTTTACAATGGTGTAACAGTGGAAAGGACATTTCTTAACACACATTCCGCAACCTGTGCAAAGATTCTCATGCAAATATGGAAATCCGTCATCTTCAAGTGTGATTACTTCTGTACCAGTTCTACAAACTGGGCAGTGCTTGATACACGGTTTAGCTGGAGAAAGAGCACATTTTTCAGGTTGGCAAATATCTCGGTTTAATACGGCAATTCTCAATGATCTTCATGTAGGATAAAAGGGGAAATTGTAAAAATTTTTCTCTTATTACTCACTTTTGAATATGATTACTATGGGTGAGGAATACGCAATCCACTGGTTAGAACCAATTGTGGATGAAATTATCAAAAGAAAGCAAACACCAATTGTGTTATCTGCAGGTAAAACTCCTTCTGGACATGTACATATGGGATTCATGAGAGAAATTATTATTGGGGATGCAATTCAACGTTTGCTAAAAAATAAACAAAAAGAAGTGAAGTTTCGGATCTTCATTGATAGTTATGACGCTGCAAAGCGATTCCCTCCCTATATTGATAAATCCTATGCTGATAATTATGTTGGTCAACCATTTGCTCTGATACCATCACCATTTGACGATATTAAGGCATCTTCTTATGCTGAATATTTTGGAAAAGAGCTGATCAATACATTTCCTGACTTTGGAGTGGATATTGAAACAATTTGGACTCATTC
>JAEOUK010000542.1 GCA_016839385.1 Promethearchaeota archaeon | reverse complement strand
GTCGCAACACCAATTGTTTTTATTAATTCTTTATAATCCATTTTCACTACATAGCCCTCTCGAGTCTGTCTAACGGGTAAGGGTTCTATGTAAGCCTCGATTTTAAAATCCTGGCAATCTCGCACCATGTCAGCAACACGTTCAATAGTTTGTTGAGAATATCTTGCTTGAGCAGTTTCTAAGTCAATTCGGAACATCATTTTTGCTCCATCTAAATTTCGTTCCGCAATTTCTTTTACTTGATATGCTGTCACTCTATCATCCATTTCATACATAGATCCACTTAATCCACCTCGATTTGTACATCCAACCAAGATTTTATTGTCAATAAAAGATTTTCCTCCCGCATCCTTATACATACGATTCAATACCATTAAATCGTCCATGATATCAGGAGTTGTCATTATTCCATCAACTCTATCATCAATTAAGCATCTTACAATTCGTCCAATGTATTGTTGCCGATCACCCATTAGAATGGGGTCATTTTGCACATTTGTGACATATCTAGCTGGATGATCTGCTGCAATCAATACCAAATTAGAACTGTATGGTCTACTTCGCAATTTTCGATTCTCATATTCATCCATTATGATTTTAGGTTGTCGAATTTTCTCCTCAGCAATTTTAAAAAAAACTTTTTCAGGTAAAAATCGTCGAGTTTTGAACCTATATCCACCTAACGCGTAATTTACATCGATTTGTTGAGCTGCTTCTTGATACGCAGCAATGGCAATATTAACCACGCTTTCTGAGAGTTGCCTGCCATATGGCATAAGCTCAAATCCAATTCCCCCTTTAAAATTGATTTCGTTAAGGGTTCGTATGAAATTCGCAAGAATATCGGGTGTGACAGTACCATTTGGATAATCTAAACTCACATGGGTGTCTCCATATAGGGGATCTGTTTTATCTGTCACGGAATTAGCAATATGGATCCAATTTAAGTAAGGGGCAAGCATTCGAACGGTACTGACATCTTCATGAGCATAACCATTTCGTAATAAGAACATATGACTTAAATCATAGAGCAATCCAAAATTATAATAACCATCTTCATCCTTGATAATTTCAGCTAATTCTCTTGCTTCATTTGAAGGACCAATTAATTGTCCTTTCATATTATCATGTGTCGCATCCCGATCAAATGTTTCGAGACTTATTAGCATTTTTTTCTTTCGGTTGTATTCTTTGTCCAATTCTTGAGAATAATCACATAATTCTCGAATTGATTTCAATAGAGCATTAAAAGCAGATCTTCGAGCAGATAAACCATTTTCTGTCCCTGGATCAGCTCCACTGAGGAAACAAAATTGCTGAGCTCCAATCTCATAAGCTTCTTCCATACATTCCATCAATCGTTCTACCGCATTTTTTCGCTCCAACTCATCAATTGAGCTAATATCTGTAGAAGCAATCAGATTATCTTCATTAATTAATTGAACAGGTTGCGCACAGTATGTTACATGGAATTTATATTTTTTATAAAGTGCTGTTATGGTGTCTCGAATCTCAGGATCCTTAATATGAGTGACTTCAATTGCGTTGAAGAAGTCTGTTTTTTTAACATATTCTAATGCTTTTTTGTAATAACGTTCGGGAGCCTCACCCAATTGCATAGATCGCCCTAATCTTGGCCCAGGGAATGCCATAAATAAAACTAATGACTTTTTATTTTTCTCTAGTGCACACATTTTCTTCTACCTTTTGTATTCAATCCTTTAATTGTATTGTATTTTGTATATTGTATATTTGTTAAAATTAGCGCCCGAACTCGCATGAGCTCTGTCTTAATCTCATCCGACACACGCGGCTGATGAATTTAAAAGGTTTTCCCGGACACACCGGCTTTAAAATTGTAATAACGTTACGTCTATTTCTGACGATTTCTGAATAAAATAAGCTTCAGAGATATATTAAACTTAAGTATAGATTATTTCCGAAAAAGTAATTAGTTACTTTTCGATGTCAAATCTATGGAACAATCAAAAAATCATTTCCTTGAGATGATAAAAGATCCAAAGCCACCTCAATATAGTCTTAAGTTATGGAAATTTATTATCCGAGTCTTTTATTCAGTATGCTTTTTTGAAATGGTGGTGATTGTTGCTTTAATAATCATTTATCCAGATGATTTTATTGGAAATATTTTCACATTGTTCATTAGTGAATTAGGAGCTCCAGTTACGAAATTTGGAACTAAGAATACGGTAGGAGCAATACTATTTTCTGCTAATATGGGGTTGGCTACACTAGGTGGAATTTACACTGTCATTAGTATCCATAAAATGTTTCCTAAACCTGAATCAAAATTCTATCAAAAATTACGTATTCTATATTATTCTCTGATATTAATTGCTTCTATTGGATGTATTGGGGTTATTCTACCTTATACAACATTTTGGGTAATCCACGTTACTGGAGCAATTATTTGCATGGCCTCTATGGGTTTGGGATTATCCGTGTATATTTATTTTAATGTCCCTTGGATAAAGACACGACCTAAATTAATTATACAGAGCATACTTTTTATTATAATTTTCATCCCAGCAATTCCAATCTTCATGGGCATTTCACAAGAACTACTCCAAAAACCGGTACAAGGTATGATATTTACATTGGTAATGATCTTTCCATATATTCATTTTTGGCAATTGAAGAAACATAAAATGATGACAATTTAGTATAATATGAATATTCAAAAATTCCCAATTTAATGTAATGACTATGGTTGACCCAGCACTTCAAGAGAAAATTTTTGTTTGGGTTAGTGCAAGCTTATTTTCACTCTTCGTCATAATTAGGTCAATTACAAGAAGGAAAATTAGAAGTCAACAAGTAAAAATTGTTTATCAAAAAGGTGGAGACGCTCTAAAATATCTGATAATAGTCGAAGTTATAATGTATATTCTCTATATAATAGACATAAATATTAACCCGCTATCCAATTTTTTCCAGCTTTCGTTTCCTGTTTGGGTTCGCTGGTTTGGAGTAGGAATGTTCGCAAGTGCTGACATATTATTTATATGGATTCATAAACATCTAGGTCCAAATTTTTTCTCTACATTAAAATTGCGGGAAAATCATAAACTTATAGTCTCAGGACCCTACAAGCGAATTCGACATCCTATGTATTCTGCATTTTATATGTGGCACATAGCAATGTTTCTGATTTCTGCAAATTGGTTAATTGGTATTACTTGGTTAATAGGTCTTACAATTATTGTGATATATCGAGTAAAAAATGAAGAAGAGATGATGTTGAATAAATTTGGAGAAGATTATGCTATGCATATGAAACAAACATACCGTTTTTTTCCAAAGTTTAGCAAAATATAATTTTATTTTATAGATCAAAATTAAAATCTCTTCACAAAAGTGTTTTATAGCGTGAGTGCTGAATCTAAATTAATGACGAAATGCAATCGATTTAAAAGGAGTAATATCTCCTTCATTATATTAATCATACTGACAGTCAATTCTTTACTAATTTTTACCCAATTTGCATCTTCATCTACTGCAACAGTTAAAAGAGTTTCAGATATATTAGATGGGAACACTAATGATATTTTCATAGTAGGTAGTGCAGCTTATGTTGCATGTGGATGGGGAGGTTTGAAAATATATGATATTTCCAATCCAAATAGCGTAACTCTCGAGGGAGAACTCGATGGGATTGGGGATATTACAAGTATTAGCATTAAAGATACGTATGCCTATCTTGCAGCTGGTGTGGAAGGATTAAAAGTTGTGGATATAGGAGATGTCGCAAATCTTTCCGTAAAGGGTTCGTTAGAGGAACCAGGAGATGATCATTATGCAACTGAAGTTGAAATTGTTGGAAATTACGCAATATATGCTGATATGGATGATGGATTGAAAATTATCGATATAACTAATCCGCTAAACCCGACAAAACTAAATGATTATGATCATGTGAATTTTAACACTGCAGATATTGCAATTAATGATACATATGTCTATGTATCTAATTTAGATTTAAACAGAATAGAAGTCTTGGATCTTTCAAATATATATATCCCCACTATGATAGGATATTATCAAGATGCGGTAAATGGTCCTTCTGATATAAAAGTAGTCGGAGATCTTGTGTATGTTGCCGATGCTGAAGACGGACTAGAAATCATTAATGCGAGTAATCCATCAAATCTAAAGGAAATTGGTAATTATACTACTGAACATGCATTTTCCGTATATGTGAATGGATCTTATGCATATCTTTCATCATCATCTGGATTTGAGATATTAAATATATCAGATCCGACAAATCCGACCCAAATTAGTACTTTTGAGGGGAATGCAGGAGAATTGTTTTTCAAAGATCCTTTTCTTTATTTGGTTGATCCATGGCATGATGGTATCAAAATTGTGGATGTTTCAGATCCATCGAATCCAGAGATTTTAGGAATAATTAACAATGAAATGTATGTGGTTGATTTATCAATTTTTGAAGGAACTATGTATTGTGCGGGAAGTGATGGAGTTGTTTCTGTTGATATTTTAAATCCTGAAACCCCAATAGTCAAAGGAAATATATCTGGACTTGAGTGGACATACAGTGTTGATAGTGATTCCGATTATATTTACACACATAATGGATCTGAATTTCAAGTGTACACCAGATCTACAATGACTAAAATAGGAAATTATAATTATACGACAGATATTGTATATGTTAGAGTAGAGGGATCAATAGGGTATATCGGAGCTAATGATGGAACTTATAGCAGTTATGCAGTTTTGGATCTTTCGACACCCTCGAATCCAATATTTTTAGCAGATTATGTCTTCACAGACTCAAGCATTCAATTAGTTGATGGCGTTGTTCGAGATGATCTATTGTTGTTACTCAGTACAGATCCATATACTCAAAATTCTCTACTTATACCTATAGATATGAGAATTCCAGGTCTTCCAACTGAAATAACTCGTGTTCCTGTAGGTTATGGTTGTCGCCATATTTGTGTAGAAGGAGACTATGCATATGTTACTTCTTTTTATCAAGGCATTAAAATTATCGATATCACTTCACCTGGGGCTCCTATGTTGGTTTCTGAATATACTTATCCGCTGAGCGTAAATCCGTATGATTTCTATTCTGATATTTTTATTAAAAACGATTTTCTATATGTCGGAATTTATCCAGGTATAATGATCCTTGATGTTTATGATAAAAGTAATCCAGAAATGGTGACTTGGATGGAAGATGAAACAATTCCCGAACTTGTCGTTGTTAGTGGTAATTATATCTATTTTTCAAATGGTCAGGACGGTGTAGAAATTTTGGAAGTTGATATTCAGCCAGGAAGAAGATCGAACATCCCCGGATATTCTATAGTATTGATAATTCCCATATCAATAGTAGTTATTTTGATTTTAATTAAAAATAAAAAGAAAAAATAAAACCAAAGTCTTTTCTACTCATTCTCAACCCAATATTTTTCTTTCTATTTACTCAAAAGCAGCTTATGATTTCGTTTTTAATTTTATGAAAAACTGTCAGTTTGGATCGAAAAATGTTATATAGTGTTGGAAATGAGATATGAGATATGAGACTTTTTAAAAAAATAGCTTTTACTATTACAATAGGATTATTGCTTATGCTCTCGATGCTTACAACAACGGGACGGGCTGAATCCTCTGCAAATATCGAAGAAATTTCAGATTTTTTTGACGGTTCTGCCCGAGATGTGTACGTTTCTGGCTCCTACGCTTATGTTAGCGCAGGATATGGAGGATTAAAAATCTATGATACCTCAACCTTAAGTAATCCTGTGAAAGTCGGAGAAATCACAGATATCGGTTATGTTGAGTCTGTAGCAATTTCAGGAAATTATGCATATGTGGCTGCAGGGATTAATGGATTTTTAACTGTAGACATCTCAGATTTAAGTGCACCAATTTTACTTGACTCTTATTTGGATTCGGGTTCTAATGAGCATGCTACTGAAATTATTCTTGATGGAACTTTAGCCTATTTGGCCGATGGCGATGATGGTTTTGAGATATTTTCAATTGCGTCTCCAGACAATATTAGACGACGAAGTGAAGTTGATGGAGTAGATCAATATTTTGATGCTATTGAAAAAGTTGGAAACAATTTATTTGCTGTTGGTCGAAAAGGATTGAAAGTTTTTGATGTTAGTAATGAATATTTTCCCACTGGAACAGGATATGCGTTCAACGATGGAGGCATTAACTGTGACATTGAAATTGTAGGAGATTATGCATTTTTAGCGGATAAGGAAGAAGGTGTCGAAATTCTAAACATTTCCGATTTATCAAACATTCAGGAAGTGGGACAATATAATTCTTCCTTCAGAAGCATTTCATCAATAACTGTGGATGGGAGTTATGCATACATCATTAGTGTCTTAGATGGATTTGAAATATTAGATATTTCTGATGTCACCAATCCGACAAAAATTGGAGGAGTAAATAATGGAAGAGGTTTGGGAATTCATATAGCAGGAAATTGGGCGTATGTGTGTGAATTTGAAAGAGGAGTCGGGATTTATAATATTACATCTAAATCAACTCCTAGTGAATATGTCCGTATTGATGATTTCATGGCAATTGAAGACATTGCAATTGGAACTCATGTCTATATTGCCGGTGGTCACGAAGGAATTCTCCAAATAGACGCTACGGATCCCACCAACCCAAATAGTCCCGCAAGTTATGTTTCAGCTCCAATTTACTCACTTAAAGCACATAATGGGTATCTTTATGGAGTAAGTGATGGAGAATTAAAAATCATAAGTGAAACATCAATGACAGAAGTTGCAGACTATGTTGC
>JAEOUK010000541.1 GCA_016839385.1 Promethearchaeota archaeon | reverse complement strand
ATTGCAAAAATTGCAAAGGATGAAGGCTTTAAAGACCTTGCAATTCAGATTATGGGAATTAGCACTGCCGAAAAACATCATGAAACGCGTTATAGAATGCTTTTGGAGCAATTGGAGAAAGCTAGTTTCTTTAAGAAGGATGAAGAGGTGTGGTGGTACTGTTTAGAATGTGGTTACTGGCATCACGGTAAAGAACCACCTAAAATGTGCCCATCTTGTCTACATCCACAATCTTACTTTAAGAAGATGGATGAAGACTACTAAATTATTTTTTTTAGGTTTTGTCAATGAGTGAAGAAGACTTCTGGGTTCTTGATGGACATAATGATTTTATGTTAACAAGTTCTCTTCAAAGACGCCTTTTTCACAAGCGATCGAATAAAGGTCATATAGATCTTCCGCGTATGAGAGAAAGCAATTTTCAAGCGGGACTTTTTGCAGTCTGGCCATGTTTTTCTCGCCGAATGATAAAAAAATGGACAAGAAATTGGTTTTCAATTGTTCAAGATGAACGAAATGAAATGATACACATCAAAAAGTACGATGATTTTGCTATCGCGAGAAAATCAGGTAAAATTGGAGTCGTACTCCATTTTGAAGGCGCGGGTGGAATCGATGAAAAATTCAATTTGCTTGATTACTATTATAAATTGGGATTACGTTCGATTAGTCTCACTTGGTTTGATACCAATAAATTTGGAACTGGTTCTAGAATGTTTGGCAAAGAAAAAATTCGGGGTTTGACCGAATTAGGGAAAGAATTAGTCAATAAAGCTCAATCATTGGGAATCGGAGTAGATGTTAGTCATTTGAATGTTTCTTCATTTTGGGATGTCATTACCGTCACAGAAAAACCGATATATGCTACACACTCCAACGCTTATTCAGTATCAGCTCACCGTAGAAATTTAAAAGATGATCAGATAAATGCAATTCAAGCTACTAGTGGAGTGATTGGGATAAATTTTGGAGGAATATTCCTAAATCCAAATACACCTGGAAAATACGATTCGAATTTGGGATTCGATATCATAAAACAACATATAGATCATATCGTTTTGGTCTCAGATATTAACACTGTTGCAATGGGTTCTGATTTTGATGGAGCCATAATGCCAGATTGTGTAAGTGATTGTACAAAATATCCAAAATTGTTTGATTATCTATTAGAAAATGGTTATAGTAACCAAGATATCAAGAAGATTGCCCATGAAAATTTTTTACGGGTGCTAAACGCAAATTGGAAGTAAACAATTCAACAAGGTTTTCGAGATAATGAATCGAAGCCGAAAAAAGTCTCCTATTTCAAGGATGTGGAGTATAAAGAAGCAATTATGGAGGTTCCGGGGTAAAGGAGAAAGTGATCTCAATAAAATTTCCTCCCAAATTAAAACTCTTGAAGATTGGATAAAACGATCCCAAACAATACGGGATGGGATACTCATAGGGGGTAACTTATCTCCTTTACCTCGAAAAACTCTGCTTAATCCCGTTTTTCATTCTCTCAGGCATTATGATGAATATCAAGTGGAAAACGTATATTTTGAAAGCATTCCCGGATTTTATGTCACAGGAACACTATATCGTCCAATTCATCCTCCTATTCCAACTCCAGTCGTTTTAAAGCCCCATGGACATTGGAAAAATAAAAGATATTCTCCCGAAAATCAATATTTATGTGCTACTCTCGCTCGAATGGGGTGTATAGTCTTTACATATGACATGATTGGTTATGCAGATAGTACACAAGTAAAGCATAAGATTAAATCTGCATTTACTCTTCAAACATGGAATTCAATACGATCTTTGGATTTTCTCATATCCCTACCAAATATTGATAAGACCAGAGTGGGTATTACTGGAGAATCAGGTGGAGGAACTCAAACCTTTATTTTAACAGCAATTGATGATAGAATCACTGTATCTGCTCCACTTATTATGGTCTCCTCCTTCTTTTTTGGTGGTTGCATTTGTGAAAGCGGTCTTCCAATTCATGCAGGGGAAGGTTATAAGACGAATAATGCAGAAATTACTGCATTATCTGCACCTCGTGCATCATTAATTGTTTCCGATGGTGGAGACTGGACAAGATTTGTTCCTACATTAGAATTTCCTTTCATTCAATCAATTTATCGATTATTCGATAGGGAAAATTTGGTAGAAAATGCCCATTTTCCCAAAGAAGGACACAATCTCAGTTTCAACAAACGAAGTGCTGTTTATAATTTCTTCGCTAGACACTTTTACCTCAATTTAGAAAAGGTATGTGATGCTAATGGAAAAATAGATGAAAGTTCGAATAATATTGAAGATGAGGATAAGTTACATGTATTCGATGCAAAACATCCTCGTCCTACCAATGCAATATTTTCTGAAAAGCAGATAAATTCCCAATTTACTAGCCTACAATTCAACGAGGAAAAAAAATAAGAAAAAAGTTCTAAAAATTGTTTTTTTTTTATTCTTCACGGGTTTTGGGCACAATCAGGCGAATTAGTCCACCACCAAGGGCGCCACCTAACACGCCGAAGATAAATCCAAAAAATATGACCAGTATGTAGAATACCCATGCTATTCCAGTTAATCCCATCACGCTACCAAATGCATCTAGTAATGCTGCAGGATTATCCGTTACAATTTTATTAAGAACTATGCCCCCCCAGGAGAGAAAAATACCAATTCCACCACTAAGACAACCTCGACCCATAGAGTAATTTAAAACTCCTGCTGCAAATCCAGCAATAATTACTAATTGCCAAATTCCGGTTAGAGAAAGAATCCAAGCAAGGAT
>JAEOUK010000742.1 GCA_016839385.1 Promethearchaeota archaeon | reverse complement strand
CAGGCTTAAATTCAATGTAATCGATAATTGGACCAATCACATCCAAGTTCCGCAATTGAATTTCCTTTATCAAGTTCAAAATAGCTTGACTTTTGGGTAATTCTTTCATCAACACAGAACTTTTTAGTCGTTCAACTTGTTTATCAAGTTCTTTATTGTCAATTTCCACTTCGTTTGAGTTTCTTGATAATTTTTCTAGCGCAAAATTGATTTTGCGCTTCTTCTGGTTGAGTGATTCCATTGTATTTTTTTCTGGATCCTTAAGATACCACTTATCTTTCTCTAACTCTTGTCGAAGATACCGAATTTCATTCATACAACTTTGAATATCTCTGTCTATCGCTTCAATTTCTAAGATTTTTTCTTTTGAACTCAATTCAAAAGCATCTTTTTTCTTTTTCAATTCTTCATATTTACCCATAATTGACTGATATTTCTTTCGGGTCTTTTGATGAGATTCAAATTCATCTAATAGAGATTTCCGTTGTTGATTCAGAAGTGATAGCTCGAATTTGTATTTTTTTATCTCTGCTAAGCAAATTTTTTGATCTTCTATGAAGCGTTTTTTTTCTGCAGTTAGAACTTTAATTTTACTTTTTGTTCGAAGAATCTTATCTCCGTAGTTATTTTTATCCGATTGCCAACGATCAATTTCTAGATCCAGATTTTTTTCCTTAATTTTCTCATCCATTATCGTCTGGGTCAATTCAGAAATTTTAACATTACTTTCTTTAACTGATTCTTCTAAACGTGTTATAGTAATATTGACCGAGTTTTTGTCTTCCTCCAATTTAGTAACGTTAGATTCTAGTTTTTTGATTTCTTCTTGAATTTGGTGGATTTCTTCTTGAATTTTTGCTCGATTTAACCAAATTCGTTCTTTCTCTAAATGGTCGCGATCTGATTCTAGGACCTTTTTTTCTTGTAAACGTGTGATTTGAGGTGCTAATATGTTTAGTTCGTAAGTAGCTGTTTTATCAAGCATCTGTAAACTATGAATTTGTGCTTCTAAATCTTGAATTGTTGCTTTGGTGTCCAGAATCTCGGTTCGCAAAGGAAACAATCCTAATCCTTTTTCAAGATAATCACAAATTTCTTTCTTTTCCATGTTTTTAATTGCTGTAATATTGCCTTGAGAAACAAAAGCGAACACATTATCCGGATTAATATCAAATTCATGAAGGATTGATTGTATTCTGGAAACGGTGCATTTTTTTAATTTTTTGTCTGAAGCTTCTTGTATCTGAAAGTACGGTGCTTGCCCTTTTATGATAGTCCTTCGAATTTTGATAATATTTTTTTTTTCTCGAAAATGAACTTCAGCATAACCTGCTTTTTGTCCAATCCGAATGAAATCTGACCATACTTTTGCACGTCCATCTTTCTCATTTGAACCTAAAGAGAACTTGATCCCTTGAAATATGGTGGATTTACCTGCTCCGTTTGGTCCGGTTATTACGGTGAACCTTTTATTAAACGGAACTTCATCTACCTTAAAAGAATTGAAGTTATTAAGGATTATTCGTTCGATTTTAGGTCGTGTAGCCATATTATTTGCCTTTTTGCAGTTTAAAGATTCGATCAATGGTTTTTCTTGCATTAGTCAGTTTTAATAATGCACGGTTAGGAGGATCTTTCAAGATAAAAGCAAAATCGGCCAATACTATTCGATCAACTTCATCAAGCTTTTTACCTTGATCCAGTTTTTCCAAGGTTGAAGTTAACTCTTCAAATTTATTCGCAGCAGCATATTGATAGAGTTGAGAGGATGTGAAGCTATCAATTTCTGAGATTCCCAATCCTTCAAATGAATTAGTTGATCCTGGGATATTCTTCGAGTAAGAAGGGGATTGTTGATCAATTTTTGACTCTATATTATTCTCAATTGGAGGGGTTTCAATGAATTTATATGAATTATGTAAACTTAATGGTCGAATTTTACCTGTTATTATAAGATTTGAAAAGATTTCCCCTGTTAACGGGATTTTGGGAATTCCATTCAATATATTTACAGGTTTTGGAATGGATTTTTTCTGTTGTTCTTCATCTTCTGCTTCAATTTGATCTTTATCTGTATAATCTTCATTGTGAGCTCTAATTTTATATTCTGTATAATTGAGTAATTTCCATTGAATGAATGCTCGATCTACTAACCGTTTAAGATCTAAAACATTCCATTTATCTTCGGTAAGGTCTGCCAAATGAGTTATATCAACTGTATGGATATTTAGTTGTTCTAGAAGGGATTCAAAGATATTTATGCGTTGAATTTTTGAAGGATAGGGGATAACAAATGTGAAATCAAACAGATTAACCAACTCTCTAGGAAATTCGCTGTGTTCTAGCCTTAAAACAAAATAAAATTCAAGATTATCCTTAATCTTTTTAGAAAGGAATGTAGAAATTTCGACTATTCGTTCTTTATCTTCTACAGTCTGAAATTCTGGGTTGTTTATGAAAAGGATCGTTTTACCTAATAATTTCGCATTAATCTGAGTTGAATTTTGGGTTTTATGCTCCTCATCAATATTGTCTGATTCTTCTTCATCTGATTTTTCAAAAATGCTTTCAATTTCTTCCATTTGCTTATCGAGCTTTTTAATATTACAAATTATCTCGCGAATCGGGAATTTTTTAAGGATTTCTTCCCGAAAGAAATCTATAAATTCAGAACCGATGGAATCTTGAACAAGAAACATTCGAGGATTTAAGATTGAGACCTTTTTATCCAAACTTGCATCCGATAACATCTCAAATATGGACTGAAACTGCACGAATTCATCCATCATACATAATATTTTCTTATTAGTACTGTCTTTCTCGGTCATCTTTCAGATCATATAATTAGTTGTAAATTTTAACACAGAGAGTGCTATTTGTTTTATACAAATTTGCCCTCTATCTATAAAACAAGTCCAACTTATAAAGCTTATTGCCAATTCATACCAATTTTTCAAAGAGTAGAGACTTAAGCCGATAAAATACGGACTTTTCTTTTCTAAATGAGAGGGACAATTCCTTATCCAACTTCAAAAAATGTAATGTAAGTCTTTAATATTATCGGTTCTAACCCAACTTACTACTTATAACTGAAATTTTGTGATAAAAAATGGCTAAACTAGCACGTAAGGTTGCAATGGTGGGAGCAGGTATGAGTAAATTTGGAGCACACTTCCCCATTAAGCAAAATCGAGATCTTTGGCAAGATGCTCTCATTAATACAATCAATAGCGTTGATAATGGAGTGGATTTAGCAAAAGATGTTGAGGAATTATATTTAGGGAATTTTTCGGCGGATTTATTCAATCATGAAGCTCATTTGGCACCATTAATGGCACAACTAGCAGGAATTATTCCAAAACCAGCAGCTCGCATTGAAGCAGCATGTTCATCAAGTGGAATTGCTTTACGATACGGAGTTTTAGCAGTAGCATCTGGTGTTCATGACTTCGTAATGGTAGGGGGTGTTGAAACAATGACTGAAGTTCCAACGGTTGATGTAACAGACGCTTTAGCAGCTGCAGCAGATACACGACTAGAATATCCAGCAGGTGCAACATTTCCGGGTTTATACGCCACTGTAGCAACAGCACATATGCATAAATATGGCACGACAGACCAAAATCTTTTCGATGTTGCAATTAAAAATTATGAAAATGGTGCTGAAAATCCATTTGCCCAAGTTCAACAAACAATTGAACAAGTAATGCAATCAAAAATAGATAAAGCAAAAGAAAAGGGATTAGAAGCTCCAACATGGAACACCCCTTATGATTTTCTACAATCAAGTGCTAATCCTTACATCGCAAATCCGTTAAGATTGTTTGATTGCTCTCTGGTTACTGATGGAGCAGCGTGTGTTCTATTAGCATCTGAGGAAGTAGCGAAGAAATATACAGATACCCCTATTTGGATCACAGGAACCGGACAGGGAAGCGATACATTGTCCTTGCATGATCGAGACTCGTTTACCTCATTCCTATCCGCAAGATATGCCTCCGAAACCGCTTTCAAAATTAGTGGTCTTGAACCAAAAGACATTCAAATGGCTGAAGTACATGACTGTTTTACTATTGCAGAATTAGTAGCAATGGAAGATATTGGGTTCTATAAACCCGGAGAAGCAGCTCCAGCAGTATCTGCAGGGGAAACAAAGCGAGATGGTAATCTACCAATTAATACAAGTGGTGGTTTAAAGACCAAGGGGCACCCTGTAGGTGCGACCGGTACCGCACAAGCAGTGGAAGTTTTCAAACAGATGCGGGGTATTGCGGAACGTAATCGACAAGTGAAATTTGATGTAGAACGAGCATTGACTCACAATGTGGGTGGAAGTGGTGCAACCGCAATTGTCCACATATATGAAAAATAGGAGGTAACTAAGATGAGTGAAAAAGAGTTTACTATAAAGAATTACTTCGATTTCTTCCAGGAAAACAAATTAATGGGAAACAAATGTAAAAAATGTGGTGCAATACACATTCCTCCGAAGAAAATTTGCAATAAATGCTATGAAACAGAGCTTGAATGGTTTGAATTTAGCGGGAAAGGAACCTTGGAATCCTTTTCTTTAATAGGTGTAGGTGCACGTTATTTCGCAGGTCAAGGATACAGTATTAAAAAACCTTATTGCTTTGGAGTTGTAAAATTAGAAGAAGGACCGCACATTTCAGGTCATATAATTGGTCCTGAGGGATTTGAACAAAATTCTGATAATATCAAAGTTGGTTTGCCTGTAAAGATGAAATTTATCACCGTCGAAATAGAAGGAAAAGAGCCAAAAATTGACTTGGGATTTGAACCCGCATAAACCTTATTTTCTAGTTTTTTCATTCTGAAACTTTTTTTTATAGTATTAATTCATTACAACTACTTCACTAGTCAGTTTTGAATAATTATGATTCCAGCTGGTACTGCTCAATATCTTTGGATTTTAGGTATTTGTGTCGGTATGACTACTATATCTCAGTTATATCGATACTTTTTCGGTATGAGGCCTCAACAGTCAATGGATTTGCAGCAAAAACTTAAAGATATGCAAGAAGAAATGATGGCGGTACGCGATGACCCAGTCGCTTTACAACGTCTACAAGCTGAAGCGATGCAAACTTATAGAACAATGATGCGTAAGCAATTAATTCCAAATTGTATCTATATGATTTTATTCTTCGGATTAT
>JAEOUK010000540.1 GCA_016839385.1 Promethearchaeota archaeon | reverse complement strand
CCACATCGATGCTCGAGCTTACGGAGCACCAAGAATGCTTTCTATCTTCGTCGCTAAATTTGATAATTTTTCGGTGTTAATTGATTGTGGGTCATCGTTAGATACGAAAAAACTGCTAAAATTTTTGAAAAAGCTAAATATTGACCCATTTTCGGTTAAATATCTTACTACTACGCATCATCACTTCGATCACTCCGGAGGAATGTGGCAAATCTATGAAATATTAAAGGAGAATAATTCGGAAGTTAAGATCCTTACTAACGAGCAAACTAAAGAATTATTAAATGATTATGAAGAACATTTAGCTCGTGGAAAGCGAACCTATGGAAATTTAACTGGTATTATGAAACCTATTGAAGAGAGTGCTTTCAAAATTATCAAACCTAGCATCAATTTTAGTAATAACCCTAATAAACTCGACTTTATCGATTCTTTTACAATTAATGGTTCAGAAGTTAAGTTGGGAATATTAAAGACTCCCGGGCACACACCCGATCATCAATGCCCTATATTTGTTAAAGATGCAAATCTTGATTTTATTCATCTCGGTGAAAGCGTTGGAACGATTTATCATTCTACAGAATTAATTACAATGCCTACATCTATGCCCACTTATTACAATCACGAAGAATACATGACTACTTTACAAAATCTTAAAAATCTCTCTCCTTCTAAAGCTGGATTTGGTCATTTCGGAGTTATCAATGGTAAAGAAAATTTCCGAAAACTCCTTTTGGAACATGAATCGTTCATGAAGAAGTTTAGAAAAGCGATTATTAAGTTTTACACCGAAAAGCCTGAAACGAGATATGTTTTCGAGCATGTCATGCCATTGCTCATCCCCAGGACGGATTTATCTGTTGATAATGACTCAATTTTCAATGGGATCGCCTTAGGCATAGTGTATGGTATGATGATGGATTTGGGTTATCGTAAAGATTGATTTTACTAGTTCATTACTTTATTTACGAAAGTCTCAATAGGATCCTTTGTTAATTCAGCTCGCACTGGTTTATTTATCTCCCAGAGTATCATCTTATCTATGCCCAATTCTTCAAGATTGTCCATCTCTTCCTTCACATCATCTGGATACCCTATGTATTGGTTTCCAAAGACATTATATTTTACCATTAATTTATCCATTTCTTGTTGGTTGTCTAATAGAGTTATGGTACTACAATAGGAAATCTCAAATTCAGATATATCTCTATTGTATTTTTTTAGATTTGATTTAACTTTATTGATATATTCAGGGAGTTGTTCAGGTTTTACATCGTTAAAATTAATCCCATCAGCTTCTCGACATGCTATATCCATCATTCTTTTTCCTGATGTTCCAAGCACTAATTGCGGATAAGGCTTTTGAATAGACTTAGGAAAATTACGATTTTTTTCTAACTTCCAAAATTTACCTTCAAAATTCGATTTTCTTTCTGTAAAAAGTTTCTTATATATTATTAAAGATTCTTCGAGTTCATCAACCCTCTGTTCGGTAGAAGGGAATGGATAACCATATGCTTTATACTCCGCTTCATGCCATCCTGCTCCAAGCCAAAATAGGGCTCTTCCATTTGAAATATTATCTAAAGTACACATCATTTTAGCTAAGTAAGCGGGATTTCTCAAGGAGTTACATAATACTAAATGCCCTAATTTTATTTTTGAAGTTTCTGCTGCTAAAGCTGAAGTTAGCATCATTGATTCTAAGTAATTATCAAGTAGATGATCATTTACATGGGCAGACTCAAAACCTAATCGTTCTACTTTTAATGTCAGATCTCTTATTTCTGGGTAACTTGGAACTGACCTAACATGATAACCATATTTCATATTCCTAATAAGACCATTTTCTTTTTTAATCTTTTTTGAAATATCCAAACTTCTAAATATTTATTCAATTTATTCTTTAATAATGAGCCTTGGTTCTGATTATTTTGATGTGTGCATTGTTGGTGCTAGTATTGCGGGCAATTATTTAGCGTTTTTATTATCTAACTCAAATCTAAAAATTGCGGTTCTCGAAGATCATAAAGACATCGGGTTACCATTTCAATGTGCTGGAATTATCTCTCAAAAATTAAGTCAATTAATTGAACTCCCTGAAAAGATTGTTCTAAATCGAGTTAGAACAGCAAAAATCGTAAATCCCTCAGGTAAGTTTATTAAACTTTCGGGAGAAGAGACTCCTTACATCGTTGATAGAATTGCTTTAGATCGTTTCTATTACAAAAATGTTAAAGACAATTCAAATATAAAGTATTACCTTGGTGAAAGATATAAATCGTTTGAATATCACATCGACAAGGGTAAAAAGTATGTATTAATTGAAACTTCAAAGAGAAAGATTAAATCTAGGATGCTAATTGGATGTGATGGACCACTTTCATCAGTAGGATCTCAGTTGAATGTAAAGAATAATGTAATATATGCTTCCCAAATTAGAATTAATGCTAATTTTAAGGAAGACGAAGCGGTTATGTATGTTGATCCAAGATGGAAGCAATTATTTGGGTGGATTGTACCCGAGGGGAACCAAGTCTTTCGAATTGGTATTGCAGCAGCGACAAATGTGAATAGAAACTTCAAGTTTTACTTAGATGAATTAGGTGTTAACATTAACAATAAAATAGATCGACAAGGGGGGATCATTCCATACGGGATTATGAATAAAATTGCCTTTGATAATGTTCTTTTGT
>JAEOUK010000539.1 GCA_016839385.1 Promethearchaeota archaeon | reverse complement strand
GTGGTTTTATATATATAAAATAAACCTAGTATATTTCCTTTTACTCTTAGTGGTACGCCCATCCAGGAACGCACGTGCGTTCCACATGGTGCCCAGTACCATTCGGGGCTATTTCTCGCGTCTTCAAGAATGACAGGTTGAGTTCCACTTAGTACTTCTTCCATTAAAAATGTTGATTTCGGATCAAATGTTATGTAACCCGAATCCATTGGTTCTTTAAAATGTTCAAATCCTCTGGAAGCATGCATAGATAATAGTCCATCTTCTAACAACATGACAGTAGCACTATCGTAAGGTACTAGGGTTTCCAGTTGGTCCAAAAAAAGCGATAATAGTTCATCACGATTTAATGTAGATGTAAGAATTTTTGAGATTTGATTGATTGATTCAGCTAATTGTCGTTGTGAATGTTCTAATCGAATATTACGAATGTATGCTAAAGATGTATCAATTAAAGTAGATATCAACGTAAGTAATGTTGAATTGTTCTTTTGATTATTTATAAAATAAAAATTTAATTTGCTATTCGTCCCTGATTTTTTTAATGGAAATGTGAATTTTTCATTAGTATTATTACAATTAAAATCTGTATTTATCCATGCCAGTTCTTGTAAATCATTTGTATCACCAAATGTTAACGTTACTCTACATGCATTCAAATATTTTCCAACAAATCCCAAAATAGAGGTAAGACTTTTTTCTTGGTCTTCTCTTTCATATAGATGTTGTGTCAATTCAATAATGAATTCTAAAGATCCAGAATCAATGTTTTCAACATCCAATATCCCTGCTCGTGAATTATTCTCCAAAAAAATCATTCCTTTTAACAATATTGTTCGAATTTTTGGACTTTTTCTTTCAAATTACTCTTGAGAATGTCATCTCTTAGAAAACTGTGTTCAATTGAAGATAATTGTATCGCCAAGAGTTCCTTGTTCGTAAATGCGAAAGTATTTTGAATTAATGCTAATTCATTAGATAATCTTGTCCTCGATGTTATTGGATCATCATCACCTATTGAAAATGCAATACCAAAATCGTAAAATACTTTTAAGGGATGTTTTTCAATACTTTCAATAGTTCCAGTATGAATATTACTTGTTGGACATATTTCAAGTAAAATCTTCTTATCCCTTAATAATTCCATTATACGATTAGAATGAATACTTTTTACACCATGGCCAATTCTACTAGCATTTAAATTTTCAATAGCATATTGCACATTTTCATAACCTGCAGCTTCCCCAGCATGAACTGTTATTCCAAGATCTGAATCCATAATTATCCTAAATGCATCATGATGTAAATCGGCTGAGAAACCAGCTTCATCTCCCGCTAAATCGAAACCGACAACACCTTTATCTTGATATTTTTTGGCAATTTTCGCTAATATCACATTTCTTTCCGGCACATGGTTTCTAAGGCCTGAAATTATTAATCCTGTAATTATTCCGAATTTCGTTTGAGCTTCCCCTAATCCTTCTAGCATCGCTTCAATACAAGCTTCTAAAGGCATTTTTTCATGCGAATGTGTCAAAGGACCAGCACGTAATTCGAAATAAATCACTCCGTCATAACTAGCATCTTCTGCTGCTTCAAAAGCTACTTGTTTCAAAGCATTATAATCTTTCAACACTTGATAATTTATCATTATTTTATTTAGATAATCTACTAATGTTTTTTCTTCACCCGAAATCTGCAAATAATCTAATATTTGGTTATGACTAAATGGTAATTTTTTGTTCTGTGCTTCGGCAAGTGATAAAAAAGTCTCTGGGCGAACTGATCCTTCTAGATGTGTATGCAGATTACATTTAGGCATATCTATATGTATTTTGTTAGGATTAGGTGGAATAAAAGCTGTATTTATCATCATTTCTCCTTATGATGCATTCTTTTCATAGGTAAGACCTGCCATATAATACCCCAGTGTAGTTCTATCAGCTTCTAAAGTATTCATTTCAGCAACAATTTTTCCATTGAACATTACACCTATACGATCAGACAATGAAAGTATTTCATCTAGTTCAGCAGAAACCAATAAAATAGCAACTCCGTTATCCCGTGCAGCAATAATTTGTTTATGAATAAACTCTATGGATCCTACATCAAGGCCTCTAGTTGGTTGATTCACAACTAATAATTGAATAGACCGGTTGAGTTCTCTAGCGATAATAACTTTTTGCTGATTACCACCAGACAGGTTCATTACAGGGGTAAAAATTGAGGGGGTTCGTATATCAAATTTCCTAACTAATTGGTATGCATTCTCCTGAATTGTGTCCAAATTAATAAAACCTAACTTGGAAAATGGATTCTGGAAATAGGTTTGTAATATTAAATTTAGATCTATTGAAAAACCCATTACTAACCCATGTTTTTGGCGGTCTTCTGGAACATGTGCTATACCTCTCAAAGTTAATGAGCGAGCATTCTCATTTGTTACATCATTTCCTCCAAGTTTTACATTGCCTTGTGTCACTTTCCGAAGACCAGTTAAAGCTTCTATTAATTCTTTTTGTCCATTTCCTTGCACGCCTGCAATTCCATATATTTCTCCAGCTCTAATATGAAAAGATATCCCATTGACAACATTAACTTTCCGGTTATCTGAAACAAATATACTGTTTACTTCTAAAACCTTTTCTTTGGGTTTTGGTTTTCCCTTTTCTATATTAAGTAATACTTCCCTGCCTACCATCATTTCTGCGAGTTTATGCGTAGTCGTTTCATTCGGGGTGGTTGTTCCAACTGTTTTTCCATTTCTTAAAACAGTAATCCTATCTGCTATTGCCAAGACTTCCTTAAGTTTGTGTGTAATAAAAATAATGGATTTTCCTTGTTTCACCAATAATCTCAAAATATTAAAAAATTCTTCTGTTTCCTGAGGAGTTAACACCGCTGTTGGTTCATCCAATATTAATATCTCTGCCCCTTTATAGAGAACCTTTAATATTTCAACACGTTGTTCTTCTCCAACAGATAAATCTTCAATATATGCATTTGGATTTATGCTCAATCCATACTTACTGGCTAATTCTCTTAATTCGTCACTTACAGTTGAGCGGTCTAGTTTTGATAATTTACCTAATTTTAGCCCAGTCGTTTTTTCATGCCCTAACATAAGATTCTCAGTAACAGTCATAACTGGTATTAACATAAAATGTTGATGTACCATTCCAATTCCTAATCGTAGGGCATCATTAGGGTTATTAATTTCTACTTCTTTTCCTTTTACGTAGATTTTTCCTTCATCTTGTGTATACAAACCATAGATGATATTCATTAAGGTAGACTT
>JAEOUK010000538.1 GCA_016839385.1 Promethearchaeota archaeon | reverse complement strand
GCCTCTATGTATAAAAATCGTAATTATCATATGCATATTCCCCTAACTGATGAAGTATACATTTCAATTAATTATAAGAATTTTCCAAATTCTCCAAAAGTTAATTTAGTAAAATATAAGGGAGGATCATATAAACTGTCAACAATTCTTACTCATCTTAGAGAATGGGATGCGGATAATCCCTATCCTATTGTGGATGTATTGAAAGAAATATTCTTAATTATTGATAGTGTAGTAAATGGAATTATTCCATTTACTGAAACATGCTTCAATGGATTAATTGAAATAAGTAAACAACATCATCCACAAAAAATTCAAGGATTGTTGTCTGTGGATAAAGGAAAAGTTTCTGAATTGATACTTCCTGCAATCAAATGTGCAAGTCCTGGATATGGAGATAGGATAAATTACATTAATATGCAATCCTTTTGTTCTATTCCATTTGATTTTTCGTATGAAGGAACTTTTATTTCTAGACCTGATGGAGATTTAAAGCGTAATGAGGTATTTAACGTCGTAATGCGAAAACGACGATTTACGATGCTCTTAGCACATCCATATGATAAACCGGAATGCGTAAAAATCTATGACCGAAATGGGCACGAATTGAAATATAAAATATATAGTGATTAAAGAAGATCTTCTGGAATTTCTCCTCGATAATATTTAGGTCGTGTGACCCATGATGATTGGAAACCGGGTAGACTAGCTAGAATTGAACCACCAATCCAACATGAAAAAAATCTTTGTTTCGGAGCAATAATCCTAGGTGTCCTCATATCTATACCTCTTTGAGCTAAACCAATTTCTATTTCATTTTGTAACCTAAGTTCTAACTGAGGAATCACGGAGGAACCACCCGAAAGAAATATATTTTCTAAAAGATCTGTTCGAGTATCAACATCACAATTATTAATTACATCTAAAATTGCAGTATGCAATGGTTTCTCTTCCAAATTAAATAAATTAGGTTTAAAGAGTAATTCTGGGACTGTAAATCTTTCCGGTCCTAATTCAATCATATCTCCGTCTGGAAGGCGAAATTCCTTTTTTTTAACATGTTTTTTATCTTCATTAAAATCGAGAGAAACAAAACATGCCCTTTCCTTTAAGACTCGGCCAATTTCTCTGCGTACAGAAGAATCTGTGGAAAAACCTGCATTTTGAAGTTGTTCATACATGAAATTGTCTAAAACTGTTCCTCCCATATGAATTACCTCAATTGCGTGTGATAATATATATCCTTTATAAATAGGAACGATTCTAATAGAACTAGCTCCCATTTCTATTACTAATCCTGTTTGAAAACCACCTGAATACATAGTCAATAAAGAATCTAAAATTGGATAAAATCCCATAACTTGGTATTTATCGAAAAACAATTCGAATAGACGTCGCTTGTCATCAGTCGACATCAATGGATGATAAGTATATAAAACATTGACCATACTCGATTCAATTCGAAGAGAATAAAAAACATAGTCTAATACTTGCTCAAAAAATACCCAGTCATCTATTCTTCCTAATTTTATAGGGTGGTGAATTTTGTATAACCCAATGGAGTTTGCTACTTCATTTCCGACATAATACTGTTTATCATAGCTACCTAATTCAATATCTTGATATTTTGGTTCTCCCACTAATGTAAGAAATGTTGTCCGTGGTTCATTTTCTGCTGCATATCCCACTTTACATGAAAATTCTCCGATATCTAAAACCACTGATACAACGTTTGCCATAATACATCCTTAATTATGAAGGTGTTACATTAATCCTTTTTTCTTCAACCTAATAATATCCGTAAAGGAACATATTCTGTCAAGGGTATGAACGCTTCACCATAATCTCCATTTACCTCATTCCCTCGAAGTATTGCTGTATCTTGAGCCCAATCCATAACTCTTCCTAGTACTTCAGCTTGTGATGAATAGACTTTTTTGAAGATTTTTACCTTTTTTTCCCAATAATCTGATATATCTACAGTGACAAAAACACTTGCATCTATATATTGAAATTTGCAACTGGGACTTTCATAGCAATATACAGCAGCTGGCATAAACTCTTTCCCATGTCCTCCATAAGCGCGACCAGTTGCAGTGTGATAAATAGCCTCTCGAACAACCCTAGCTAGTTTTCTATGAGTGCGGTGTACATCAGTTGGATGAGGCATAAAAATTACTTGAGGTTTATGTTTACGTATTAAATTTGTAATTTTAGATACTACAGGGCGAGTTACACTTATTTCTTTATAATTTAGTTCAATAAAATCACAATTCAACAATTTAGAAACTAATTCAAACTCCTTTGCTCGAGTATCTGCAATTTCATTTTTTTCACTTGCTTTTGCGTATCCCCCTAAGCCACTTGTAGCAACTACGACTGTTATTTTTGTACCAAATTTATCATATTTTAGAATTGTTCCTCCTGCAGAAATTAATTCATCGTCTGGATGTCCAGCAAATACCATCATAGTGTCTGGTATTACAAGTGGAATATCACCATTTTTCGCATGGATGATGCTGGGAGCTTTCATTTTATCGTATCCTCAATTTGAATGGTAATTTGAAATAAGGTGTATCATAACCTAAATGAGATTTAATGAAATCCATGCGAGGTTCGAAAACTTGCAGAAATGGCACGTTTTCATTATTATTAATTACCGAAAGAAAATAGTGAGGTACGTTTTCTGGTACTTTAATACACATTCCATCAATATATTCCACTGCAAAAACATCATCCGAAGTTAACGTGTTAAGTTTCTCTTGAATTTTCTCTATCCTTAGAGAAAAATTCTTCTTTGGTAGAGTTTTCTGGATAAATTTTTTTGGAAGTAATGGGAAAATCGCATAAGCTTTTCCTGGTGTTTTATTTGGCTGATAAATTTTTATTACCCACTCTGGAAAAGGGTGAATTTCAAAATTTTC
>JAEOUK010000537.1 GCA_016839385.1 Promethearchaeota archaeon | reverse complement strand
GATTCTATTCAGAATTTTGTTTTGAAATGTGTAAGAGGAATTATCGAGTTATATCTCCTGATATGCCTGGACATGGGTTGACTGAAGGTCAACGAGGAGATTTCACAATGAATTCAGCAGTTTCTACACTAAATGAATTGGTTAAATTTATACAGAAAGAATATACAGAACCGATTACTATGATAGGTTCCAGTTTAGGGGGAATAACTACCCTTTATGCAGCAATTGCGAAACTTCCCATTAAAGTTGCGATATGCCATAACGCGGCAATTTTCAGTGAAAATGCGTATAAACACATAATTAGTGTAAAAGGTATCTTCAAGATATTACTTCCATTTGTACCACTATTAGAAAGAATGTTCCCAAAAATAAGAATTAGTGTCTTAAACTATCTCCCCAAAGAAAAATTAGCAAACAATTCACGTGGATTTAAACTATATGATTTATTTACAAAGGATCCGTTACTTGTGGAAAAATATACTTTAACTGCTCTTAAAGCACAGATGAGTGAAGCCCCAATTGATTCATTAGAAGGTGTATCAATCCCGATTTTATTTGTAAATGGAGAGAATGATTTATTATTCAAAATTGAATACATGAGGTCGTTATACGAACGTATACAGAGTAAAGATAAAGAATTCTTAATATTAGAAAATCAAGCTCATCTAATATTTCAAGAGCAACCACAATTAGTTGCGGAAAAAATCCATCCGTTTTTGGAAAAATACATATGATAAGAGGTGAAATTCAAAATTACTTCAGTTTTATGGGACAAAATGGCAAGAAAGTATGATAGACGATTTGGAAAGTGGTATCAAGAAATATTTGAAGTACTGTTGCCACAGGTGTCATTAAATGACACAATATTGGAAATCGGTTGTGGATCTGGGCTTCTTTCATTTGAAATTATTCCAAATGTAGATAAATTTGTAGGTTATGATCTATCTCAAAAAATGATTGATGTGTGTAAAACGAAACTTGAAAATTTGGGATACAAGAATGCTTCTTTCATTAAGGGCGATGCTAATAACCCACCTAGTTTAGGAATTTTTGATAAAATACTCATTGTTAATCTATTACATGTTCTAGATCAACCTCAAGATGTTCTTTTTCAACTAAAAAGGAATTTAACTGCTAATACTCAATTGTTAATACTTTCCTACTGCCATGGAGAAAAAATGAAGTTTAGATATGGACTGCTTTCTTTTTTAATGCATATAGGTTCAAAACTCGGATTAATGGCTACCCTACATCGTTTTACATTTGAAGAACTTAAAGAACTAATAGAACAATCTGGATTCGAGTTAATAAAAGAAATCAAACACACAGAAGGATTTCCATTTCTCTTTGTAATTGCCAAACAACAACAAAACTAGACTAAATTTTTGAACCGAGTTTTTATATTGTGAAAAAAACACAATATGGTATGGAAAATAAATGGGAACTCAGTTTTTGTGGTCTTAATTGTGCAGTATGCGACATGTATAGAGCTTCTCATGGGGATGATAAACTACATGAGGAGTTAGTGAAGTGGTTTCAAGAAAATATTGACCCAAAAATAACTTATATCAGTTGTGAAAAATGTCACGGTCCCAATGATGAATGTTGGACGCCTGATTGTTACTTTAGAAACTGTGCGACTGCGAAAGGTATTTCATATTGTTTTGAATGCGAAGATTTCGTGTGTGAAAAACTAGAGGAATTCGGTAAAGAAGCTCCTCATCACGCTCGAACAATTGAAAATATGAAAGAGATGAAGAAAATTGGGATAGAAGAATGGATTAAATCTCAAAAAAAAGTGCAATTTTGTCCTTAACAATTCCAGTTTTTATGATTGACTACACTTGTAAAATCCATTAAATCAAGGTTATACTATTTCAATAGTTCATTTTTCTAAAGATTCTTCAATTCTATTTCGAGTCATATAGATACCAGCAATATAGAACGCGATCAAGCCTAATTCGACAAAAATTGAAACAATGAAAGGCATTTGTGGATTGTTAAAGCCGTCCCATAACAGACCTCCAGCAACGGGACCTATAATTCCTCCAATTTGAGATATACTCCAGGAAAATCCTATATTTCGCCCACGCTTGCTTATCGAAATCCGACTTACAAAACTCTTAACTAATAAAGCACCCGTCAATGCAAATCCTCTATCTAATAGGAAAATAACTCCAAACATCCAAATATGTGTGACATTGATCAACCAAAATGTAAGTAAAGCTCCTCCAATACTTACTATAGCAATTCCCCAATATGGATTAATTCTATCTGCAATCTTCCCAAATTGCGGAGCAAGAATGTACGAAATTATTGCCCCGGGGGTATACGCAATTAATATCATCCAAAAATCTGCTGATAAAACATCTAACAAGTATAATTGGATAAACGGATGCGTGATGAAGTCATTTACACTTGTTAGGAATAAGCTGATGAAGATCAAAATGACACCGATCAAAAATACAGGACCGAAATTAGAGTCTTGTTTTTCACTTAATAACGAGTTGTTTGTATTCAGAACAATTGCGCTTGGATCGTTTGATTGTTCTTCATCATTTTGAGGAATTTTATCAATATCTAAGAATTTTTTCCTTAATCGTAATCCTGTCCACACCATAGCAACTGAAAAAAACACCATTGGGGATATTTGTAAAAACAGCATTTGATTGAAATAATTCAATAATCCATAAACTGTAAAACCAATTATACCTCCAGTGAATAGTACAATACCTTTGGATGACACAATTTTTCCAAAAGCGAACGATCGGTTTGTTTTATGGGATTTTTCCGATGCTAGGTTTTCAAAGGATACTTCAAATATTCCAACAAATCCGCCTTTAACAAATGCAGCAACCATTAATGCATAAACGGAACCAAAAACAAATGCAAAATACATGCCCAAATAGGCACATCCTCGACCAATGCTTGCTAACACCATTAGGCGTTTTGAACCGACCTTCTTGATGACCAAACCTGTGACAAACGATGAAATTATAACTCCCAACAACGTTGATGAAAGTAATATCCCTACTTCTGTAGGTGTTGCAGATAAAATCGCATCTGAGAAATATGGGAGAAGGAAATCTATGAATGCGATTCCGACGTAATTCCAACGAGCGATGCGTACGATATTCTGAAAATCGCTTGCGAATCCTTTTGCATCATAGGTTTCTGAATCTTGCTTTACCATTTCCTATGTTGATCATAATTGGAATTAAGATAAATATTTAGAGAATATTGGTATCAATTTCATTCCTTAAGCTATAAAAATATCAGCATAGAACAATGATTAATAAGATTCCTTATAGGGGGTTCTTTCTCATCCACAAAAAAATGGAAAATTCTCAAAACACTCGATTTATTGCAAAAGCATCCAATTTGGGACGATTATTTCAAATTCTCACTGATGTTTTCGGTATGGAAAATACCAAAGGCCTCTCAAAGATTGAAGGCCAAGAGGTTCTTATTCGGTTTGTAAAAATGAAAGAAAGTATAATAATCAAAGTGATTCATGGTCGAATATACCCTTTGGAGCATAAATCACATACCCCATCTACTGCTATTGAGTTTTGGGTTGAACCGGATGAAATAGTCCCTATCCTTAATGATATAATAAGAACTCCAGATTCAATTCTAGGTATTCTGAGAATATTCCTAAAATATGTTATCTCTCGTAAACTTAGACCAAAAGGTTCTCTGCGTATTATAATTCATATTATGAGAGCTCTAATGACCGGAAAGCATCCGATGTTCAAAAAGGAGAAAGAATTCAAATGAATCGAATTGAATTTTTATCATATGCTACCAATCTATCGAATCCACACCTAACTGAATGGATAACTCAAAGGAACCATGTTCTTGGTTATTACTGTACCTCCATTCCTGAAGAAATCATTCATGCAGGTGGAATGTTACCATATCGAATTCGCGGAACTGAGTCCGATAATTACAATCTCGCAGATAGTATTCTCAGCCAATTTAACTGTTCTTTTGTGAAATCTACTCTAAATTTGATGATGGAAGGTAAGTATGATTTTCTAGATGGTCTAGTATTTGCAAATACCTGCGACCATTGTAGGAGGGTATATGATGTTTTTGAACATAAGTTGAATATTAACGCAGAGAATCCAAAACAACTGTTCTTTTTATCTTTACCTCATGTGTTTAACGAACGAGGATGGAAATGGGTTCGGGATGAGATTATCGCATTTCAACACGAATTGGAAAAAAAATTCAATATTCAAATTACTGAAGAAAATATAATTGCAACTAACGAACTTTATGGTAAAAATCAAGAACTCGTTCAGAAACTAAAACAATTTCGTATACTGGATAATCCAAAGCTCTCAGGTGTGGATTTTCTAAAAATTATGTTAGCAAATGGAAGTGTGAGAAAGGATTATGCTAATAAGCAATTGGAGCAATTAATACAATATTACGAACAAGATTCAATCCCCGTTAAAGAAAATATACGTGCTCGATTGATGTTATTGGGTTCCTCTATTGATAATCCGGGATTTATTGAAATTTTAGAACACCATGGGGCAGTAGTTGTATCTGATGTTTTATGTACCTCAGAACGTTGGGGATTAGTAGAAAAATTATGGACTAATCGAAAAATTGATAGAAAAGATCCATATTTTCCAATAATTCAGCGTATTTATGCGGATTGTTTTTGTCCCCGAATCATGAATGGCCATTCTTTGCGGATGGATTTGATAAATCAAAAAATCAAGGAAGATCGCATTGATGGAGTGATTGTGCAACGTCTAGAATTTTGCGACTTATCAGGTGGAGAAAACATGTTAGTACAGCATGAAGTTGAAGATAATACGGGAATCCCTGTTCTCTCGTTGGATCGAGAATATCTTTTGGGGGATACAGGACGACTGAGAACAAGAGTTGAAGCATTTTTAGAGAGGTTGGAGAGACGATGAGATCAATAGTGCCTTTGGAAATGCTCTATGAAGCAACCGAAACCACTCTCGGATTGATAAATGGAGCTGTACCCTTACATGAAATGAAAGTACTGAGGATTTTTTTGCAATGTATGGAGTCTAATTTAAGAAGAAAATTGGATATGATTGCTCAAGGAAAACCTATTATAGGTCATCATTTCGCATTTCCAGCTGAATTATTTTCATGCTTTGATGCGGTACCTGTCTGTATCGAGGCTATTCCCTACTTGTTCTCTGCATTGTTCACATTAGGTAGTGAAAGGTATTATGATGTAGCTAATTCCTTTGGACATCCATACCATTCATGTACTAGCCAGAAGGGGATGATTGGAATGGTTGAAAAGGATTTAATGGATTTTGACGTAATTGCTATTCCCACAGCTCCTTGTGATAATACTGTTGCTGGATATCAATATTTTTCAGAATACGCTCAAATCCCCACAATAATCGCTGATATGCCCTATTATCATAATGATAGAGGATATGAATATTACGGGAATGAATTGACTCACATGGTGAATGGTCTCTCTAAACAACTTAACCAAAAACCAGATTATGAGAAATTAAGAACCTCCATTAAATACAGCAATGGAGCGATCGAATCTCTTGCAGAAATAAATAATTTACGAAGAGCAATACCATGTCCCATCGAAAGCGTCTTCAACCCTATTGGAAGCGCAGTTCAGAACTTCTTCTCTGGACAACCTGAGAAAGAACGATTCTACAGTGAAGTTTTGGAAATTGCACAAACCCGAGTGAAACAAAAAGAAGGAGCTGCGGTAGAAGAGAAAATTCGGAGTTTTTGGCCGTATATGAGCTTGTTCTTCGATATTACATTCTC
>JAEOUK010000536.1 GCA_016839385.1 Promethearchaeota archaeon | reverse complement strand
TGAGAATAGACCATGCAAAACCTTTCTGAACAAGATATTCAAAACATTGCAGTTAATTATTACAATCTTCAAGTACAATACCAAAAGAAGATGAACCGTTTTAATCAACTCCAAGCATTATTAGAAGGTTTGTCTATTTCAAAATCAGTGATAGAATAATTAGATGGAAAAGAAGAAAATCACGAAGTAATGCTTCCCATTGGAAATTTTGCTTATGTAAAAGCAGTAATTCCAGATACAAATAATTTTCTCGTTTCTGTTGGTCTAAAAAATTTAGTAGAACGAAATTCGAAACAAGCATTGGATTATATACGGAAAAAACAAGAAGAATATCAAAAAGAAATTGAAGCCGAACGTACAACAATCGAACAATTGACAGCAGATTTGCGAAAAATAGAACCTCTTGTTGCAGAGCTTGAACGTCAAGGAAAACTTCCAAATTTCTCATCTGCATAATCCAAGGTTTATTTTCTAAGCATTAAAAGAGAGAAAGTGTTATGTTTTCTAAATTACGACAATCTTTGAAAAATTTTGGAAAGAGAACTCTAAATGAATCCAATATGGATAAGACCTTTTCAGAATTGGAAATGACCTTAATACGAAATGATGTTGCAGTTGATGTAGCAAGTGAAATTTGTGAAATCACTAAGAAAAATCTGGTCGGGGAAAAAGTAGGTGTATTCTCTCTAAAGAAAAGCTTATTGGAAGCATTACGCAGTGCAATCGAAGAATTATTGAATATGGAAGACAATACTTTCGATTTAATTGCACGGATAAATGAAAAAAAGAAAACGAACCTTCCATACGTCATTTTAGTATTAGGTGTAAATGGGACAGGAAAAACTACAACAATCGCACGCTTATGTCAATTATTTAATAAGAATAAAATTTCAACAATTGTTGCAGCAAGTGATACATTTCGTGCAGGAGCTATTGAACAATTATCAATTCATATGAAAAACGTGGGAATTCGAGTAGTCAAAGGACAATATAATTCAGATCCTGCTTCAGTGGGATATGATGCAATTGATAGCGCTACAGCGAAAGGAATTAATGTAGTAATGATCGACACTGCTGGTCGACAAATAACAAATAAAGGACTGATGGATGAACTTATTAAAATTAAACGTGTGAACACACCTGATTTGACTTTATTTGTAGGAGATTCTCTTGCTGGTAATGATGTTCTTCATCAGGCAGAAGCGTTTAATAATGTGTTAGGGATCGATGCATCGATTATAACAAAAGTGGATGCTGATTCTAAAGGTGGAGCTGCTCTATCTATCGCATACATTACTAAAAAACCCATTCTTTATATTGGAGTAGGGCAAGGTTATGACGATTTGGAACCTTTTAGATCTGAATGGTTCGTTCAAAAACTTTTGGGATGAATTTTATGAAATATGACGATTTTACACATGTGAAAATACGTGTGAAGTTTAAAACAAGGGTCAATCTCGTCTGGGGTCAACCCTTGAGATCAAGTAAAAAGGAAGCGTTAGCTTATCCTGAAGGATTCCCTGCTTCAGTTTATTTAACCGACAGAAGAATATTCATCACCGGTACTTTTATGGAAAAACAAGGTTTGTTTCGGAAGAAAAAGTTGAATACAGTGTATTTTGAAGCTGGATTACAGTATTTGAATAAGAAGAAGTTAGAAATCTATAAGAAAGTTAAATCTGGATATATATCCTTTAACTCTCATGGTGATATTAAGGAAGGAATAGTTCATTTCCTTCGTTTAACTCCTGAAATGATTAGAGGAATCAATAAGGTGCTTGATAATGTCAAGAATTTGAAAAATATACGAGAAGATACGGGTTATGTTGTAGTAGGGGATAATCCAAGTGACATTCTCAAAAAACGATTAGCTATGTAAATTGAAAAAAATCAAAATTTCAATCTTATTTTTGAAAATATAATTCCAAATCTAATGTTTTTAACCATTTTAAGGTTCTTTCGAGACCTTCTCTATAAGAAATCTTTGGTTTCCAGCCTAATTCTCGTTCAGCTTTATCAATTGAAAAATTCAATCGAGAACCCAAGTTTTTTACCGAATATGTAGTTAATAACGGACGTTTATCACGTTTAGTTATTAGAGCCCATTTTTCCATAAACCATGCAACAATATATGCTAAGAAGTAGGGAATACGAGTTTTTATAGGAGGTAATTCTAAAGCTGATGCAATGTCTTTGCATAGTTCTTGAAGTGTTGTCATTTCTCCATCGTGAATTAGATATCCGTTTCCTATTGCACGAGGATCAGTACTTATTAACATTAACAAATCAATTAGGTTTTCAATATAACAAGGCCATACATGAACGTTATTTCTCCAAAACAACATATCTTTCTTCATAATTGCATCAGCTAACGCAGGAATAAATGTGGAATCGCCTTCTCCATATATCCATGTTCCATAGACCATTGTGACCGGTAAATTATGAGTTTTATAATAATCCCACGCAATCAACTCTGCATCAATTTTGGTATCACTATAAGGTTCCCCCCATTTCTTAACGGGGAAACTCTCATCAATTACTACTCCTTCTTGTAATCCAAACACATCATTTGTACTCATATATATTAATCGCTTTACTTTCGATTTCAATGCTTCTTTACATAAATTTTTCATTCCCAATACATTAACATCTTCAAATAGTTTCCAAGGAGCCCAATCTGTAACAACACCAGCACAGTGAAATACAATATCTATCCCATAACATGCATTTTTTAACGAGTTCTCGTCCCTCATATCTCCAACAGAAATATCAACTCCCAATCTCTCCAATTCAATTATCTTTGGATCTTTTGGAAGTACCAATACCCTTACATTATTCCCCTTTTCCAAATTCGCTGTAACTAAATGACTACCAATAAATCCAGATGCCCCGGTTATTAGTATTTTTTCCATAATTCTCCAACCAACCTAATGTATTATGTTGCGTATATTTAAGTATTTCAACAGATCTAAGATTTGCAGTACCAAAAATTTAAAATGCGATCCGATTCATTTCTATTTATTATTCACAACTATGCACCGATTGTATAGCGGTTAGTATCTTGGACTTCCATTAGACACAACGCGTTGTGCTTGAAGATATTCAAGGAGCCGGGTTCGAATCCCGGTCGGTGCATTTTAAAATTCCTTCTATCCTTAAATTTACTTTCCTCATCATTTTCTTAGCTCTCATGATAAAAATCTCATAGAAATTAATTTAGGTTTCTGATCCAATAAAATTTCATCTGTTTCGCATTATAGGAGAATTATAGTTTGGATCAAAAAATTGCTAATCTACGTGGTTTAATTGATGAAATTGATTTAAAAATTGCAGATCTCATCCAAGAACGTGTGGAAATAGCTAAAAAAATCGGATTAATTAAAACCGAAAAAAATATGCCAATAATTCAGTCCGAACGAGAAACTGAAATTATCCAAAATATGAAAAAATCCATTTCTGCCTTATCCCCAGAATCAACAAGCGCAATATGGAAAGAAATTATTAAAGCCTGTCGATTAATGGAAGAGGGTCAACTTAGGAAAAAAATTCCTATTGAAAGCTCCTCAGAGGGAACCATTATGGAATCCTTAGATTTTCTAATTGAAACTGATTTGGTAATTTATGGAGAAGAAATTGTTTTTGATCAAACAGGAGACAAAAACTCATTCACTCGTTATTTTACTTTATCCTCTCAAGCCCATCAACCAACAGATAATGACAAAACTTCCATTATATTTGTGACTTTAGATAAACCAGGACAATTGTCTCAAGTAATTCAGTTATTCGCTGAAATGAACGTGAATTTGACAAAAATCGAATCTCGTCCCCGACGCAGACCGAACGATACTTGGGAATACGTTTTTTTCCTTGAGTTCGATGGAAATTCCCAAGATACAAAAATTGCGACAATTTTAGGAAGTATTGAATCCGTGGTGAAATGGATTAAAATTTTGGGATCTTATCCAAAGACTGAAGTCCGGTATGGGTGAAACCATAACCTAAAATACTTCTAATTCAAAAATGTAAAGTATGACCTATAATAGAGTTGATGGACGTGCAATTGATGAAATACGTCCTTGTAAAATCACTCGTAATTATCTGTATAATGCAGATGCAAGTTGTCTGATTGAGATGGGAAAAACTCGTGTCATTTGTGCTGCCACAGTTGAAGCAAAACCCGCAAAGTGGATGAATCCTAACGGTGGGGATGCTTGGATTACTGCAGAATACAACTTAATGCCTGCTTCTGTATCAAATCGTGTACGTCG
>JAEOUK010000741.1 GCA_016839385.1 Promethearchaeota archaeon | reverse complement strand
TGTATACTTGGTTTGGGGTCCACAACTTGAAAGGTTGATTGCTTCTGAGCATAACAACTCTGGATCTACTTTCTTCCCTGCATGACTAATTATTGTGTTCATTTTCTCCATATATTGCAAGGTCGCTTCGACACTACCATGTTCTCTAGGAGATTCATGCGTCATATCACTAGATGCAATAACTATTATGTCTTTTCGACTTTGTTTGATAATAGTAGCTATATTATGTGCAACTTCTCTCAATGTTGAAGGTTGATAATTTCCAACCTTAATTGGAACAAATTTTAAATCTTTCTGGCATTTTTCCGCAAGAAATTGTAATAATGGAAGTTGAATTTCGATATTGTGCTCTTGATGATGTCCCTCAAAAGCCCTTTCATGATCAATAACGTGCTGAGAAGAATTTATAATTTCTTCAGCTAATTCAGAATCAATTTCCATTTTGCCAAAAGGAGTTTCCCAAAATCCTTTGCGCATTGTAGCGATTTGTGAATATCCGGTGTGTGTATTTCCTAAAATGATTACCGAGTCGGGGCATTTTTCTTTGAATAATGCTGTTAACGTATGTGCTGCTGCGGATGCACTGTAAATATATCCTGCATGAGGTATTATTCCACCAAAAATTGTTCTCGTTTTATTGGTTTCATGAACTATGAATTCACCTGGACCAAATTTTGGATTTTGAAAATAACTTTCAATGTTTTTGGTTAGTTCTAGTTTGTCGCTTGAGTACCAAGATCCAGCAAATCGAGATATTCTTGTCATAATATTTCCTCTGATGGTTAGTACCAACAATATAATTATTAACGCTTTCGTCTTTTACACTTAAACTCAAGCTTGAGAAAGTAACTTAGGTATTGCATTTAGATCTTATATTTGTTAAAAAGTTTCTATGTGAACTAATATGAAAAGAAAACAATATACTTCAACAGCGTTGATAGTATTGTTCTGTCTTCAAATTATTATCGTAGCAGTAAGTGTACAACCATATTTAACTTCTACTTCAACTAATTCCTTAGATTCGGAGAATAAAACAGTAATTAAAGATGATTCCATCGACTTACCTTTATCTGCAGACACAGCTGATAGCTGGTGGAATTACACTTTTAATCACCGCTTACTTGTCTCGATATATGAACCTCACGTTTATCACAGAACAAACGAACCTGTTGAGGTTTACTTAGAGTTTGAGGATAATACACATCGTATAGATTCAACTCGACTAGTTAAATACAGTGCTGGTACATGGACAACCCAAAAATTTCAATTAAGTAATGTGACTCATGATGGTACATATATTCAAAGTTTTACAATTACGTTTTTAGTTACTATTAATCTGGATGAAACTCTTGATTATTATATTTACTATTCAGATGAAGTAGGGATAGAAGCCTATGGTTTTTCTTCATCACTTAGTACTAATTTTGATGGAACAACCTTAAGCATTGACAACGGGCATTACGAGCTTGAACTTGCAGAAAATTCAGCAATTTATAAATATGCGTATGAAGGAACAAATTATCACACAGATTCGTCTTTTAGCCCGTTAAGTCAAGTAATTCAATCTGGGGAATCTTTGTATACTCCAGATATTCGCGGGTTCATCACAGATTGGTTATTAGTTGGTCCATTTGATGAACCATTTTGGTGGGGAGGCTTTGCATCAGTAACGAACACAGCACATCTAGATTTAACAAAGGATTATATGGCTGGTGATTATGCTACTGGAGGAAATGCTTCACAAGGATTAGATCCATCACTGCAATGGTTTATCCACAATGATGCTGATTATGTGATTGATTTGGATAACATTTTAGGAGGTAATACCGCTACTGGGTATGGTATGGTGTATGTATATGCTCCAACTGATTTTACTAATATTTATTTGAAATTAGCTGCAGATGATGGAATTGGAGTAATTATGGACCACAAATATCCGAGATTATTTTATTACCCTCATAGTTCTCCACCCACACAATCACTAGGTAATCAAGATCGATGGGATACTGGTCCTTTTAATATGTCCCAAGGATGGCATTCGTTTATAGTTTTTTGTGAGGAATACAGACAAAATTGGGAATTTACTATGCGATTTTCAACTGATGGCATTCATCGTTCGTTTACCGATAGTACAAATGCCATTACGAATATTGCTATAGCTTTAGCTCCACAAACAGAAATAACACAAATTGTTCCAGAAGTCAATGGACCTATCTATAGTAAATATTCCCTAAATTGGACAAAATCGCAAGATATGACAGTTTATGATATGTTAACCTTCTACGAGAATTTGAACATGTGGAAATGTGAAAGAACTATACAATGGGACTCAGTTCACACCTCTCCTGATAGTTCATCTTTTTCTGCAATTAATACATATTATAACGAATCTCATTTCGAAGAATTTTTGTATAATAATCAACGCACTTATGGATTAACAAATCAAATTACGGCTCAAAATTACGCATTAATTCGTGATTTCGATGGAAGTAATAGTCTTACAACGCTTGGACTTTTCTTAACAAATATTAAAGAAAATAGTCCTAATATAAATTTAGAAGAAATTTATTGGACTTCTTCTTATCAAATTGGAAATCCAGATACAGTGAATATAGTACCAGGTTCTGAAACCGATCTTGACAATAGTGCAGGATTAGATAGCGTGACACTTACTTTTTGGGAATATCTAGATAATAGTATAGGTATTGTGAATGATTATGCTGCTGCTCTTTCCTATGTAAATGGGATTTACAATGGACTTAAAAATCCACTAGCGATTTCTACAGGAATGGAAGAAGATCTCTTTTATTCATTAACAGTTAACTGCAAAGACCATGATGGGTCGAATGCTGTCGGGATCAATGTTACTCTTGTGAATATAACGAATGTCAATTCGTGGGATAATTCTGGTCCACAAACTCTCACGACAGATGAAAATGGTGAAGTCTTTTTTGACCGCTTGAAAGAAGCCAGTTACAATGTATCTGTATCTTATGAGAAATTCGGGACTATTTTGTACTTTGACAATAACTACACCATAGATCCTTTAGATTCCTCACAATATATCACAATAACGGATATTGCTTTAACAAAATTAGATTTGAACCTACAAAGCTCAGGAGATGAACCAGAACCAATAATCGGGGCTATAGTGACAATTTACAAAGAGAATTCCACTGATGCCGAATTATTGGGTAACATTATTTCAGATACTAATGGTGTGGCTTCACTTTATTGGTCTAATTTGTCAGCTAGTGAAAATTATACTTTTAGTGTCACATTTTTAGGAGATTTAAAATGGATTAATGTTACAGGTAATTTAGTAGAAAATTATTCAACCCCTCTGCAGAGTTACACAAATCTCATAGTAACCGTCCAGATAGAAGACTTCGCAACTCTACTACTGATGGAATCAGGAGCAATAATCGATTCATATACATGGGGAGAGAGTTTTGATGTTAATGTATACTATTATTTTGAAGTTACGGGTTCACCTACATCGATTTCAGGAGCGACAGTTACGTATAAAATTCCCGGATATGTTGATGATCCACTTCCATTAGCTCCTACCGGGAGTCCAGGGCATTATAGTGTAACTATAGACTCTTCACATTTAACTAGTCAAAGTCCCTTGATAATTTATGTCACAGCAACTTCCCCTGGATACACACCTGTTACCAACTCTACATTACTAGATTTGCAATCAGTTCCATTAGAAATTCTGCCAGAAACTACATATATCGAACGTTACTGGTTAGAAAATTTCACTATTCAAGTGCAACTAAATGATACATATTATGATCAATTAATCACAAGTGGTACTGTCTCATACACAGTATCAAACAATCCTACAGTGTACGGAGAATTAGTGCAATATGGAGATTACTATGAGGCGACTATAAATACAACGGTTTTTGGTAGTACAGGCACATATGTTCTAAACCTAATAGGTTCAAATGAAGAATATACCACACCATCTGCTGAAATTACACTCAAAATCAAAGATATCTATACAAAATTAAATGGCACAATATTTTTGCTTGATGATGATGATTTTTATGTGACTACAGCACATTCCTATCAATTTTTCTACACATCTCTTGGTATAGGAATAGCGGGTGCAAATACTTTGGATTGGGAGCTTCAAGATAATCGTAACAATGTGACTATACGAAGTGGGAGCTTAATTGAGTCAAGTACATTAGGAATATATGAAATGTCGGAATTTGATTCCAGAACCATTCCCGTGGGATCTTACAGTCTTGTAGTACGAATCGGTGCAAATAATTTCATTGAACGGCAAGCTGCAATAAATATTGACATTATGCAAATTCCGATTCAATTGCAGAAAGATATTACTGGAGATATCTTCACAGCCCCAAAAGGAGATCTCATCAATATTTCTCTCCAACTCCTCGATCCCGTATACAACACCGTCATTACAGGGGCAACTGTCACTATTGCATATGATGGACATATTTACAATATGACAGAAGTAGGAACATCAGGAACTTATTATCATACAGTGGATACAAATGCTTACAAGACATTAGCGGTTGATAAAATTTTCGAAGCTACAATTGCTATAACTGTGAACATGAATTACACTATTAACGATATCCCAGTAACTATACAAATCAGACCACCTCTTGGTCCGTTTGGAATACCAGTAATTTATTGGCTTATTGGAGGAAGTGTAGCTGTGATAGCTCTAGGTGCATTTGCTATTACTAAAGGTATTCAATATGCAAGAATACCATGGATAATAAAACAAATCACTGCAACGAGGAAAACCATAAAGCGAAAAACTCGATTTACTCCCGTGAAAATCACTCGATCTTTAGATGAGGTGATTGCTGACGATGCAGAAGCTGCATTTTCGATACTTGATTTATCACTCAAAGAAAAGAAACCAAAGAAAGGGGTTGGTAAATCAAAAGATTCTCTTACTTACAAGGACCTTGAAGAATATGAAGGAGGTAATCATTAATGCCTATTGGATTAGTACTTATGAGATGGGATGAACGGATAGGAGCAGAAACTTTAGCAAAATATCCTGAAGAACTTCTAGTCACAGATAAGACTTTGATGCAAGTCTACAGTACACATGAATACAATCAAGAAGCAGGTATGATCTCACTAATGGCAGGGGCATCCACAATTGCTAGTTATTTCAGTGGACCAGACCATAGTCTATATGTAATATTAGTTTTGACTGTTGATGAGGACCCAGACACATTCGAAGATGGACTTGCCGATGTATGTCGACTTATTGTTCAAAATATGGAAGGTGAAGCATACCGTCAAATACTTCCATCTCTCTTCCAAAGAGTTTCTATCTACCCCAAATTAGATGAAGAGCAACGTTTAATGATGCTTTACTTTGATGAAACAAAACGAGTTGTTCTTCAAAGATTACGAGAAGAAGGATCAGTTGCGAGATCCGAAATCGCAGTATGGTTAAAGGATCTTTATAAAACTGGATTTGTCGATTTGGAAAGTGTTGTCTCGAGTTTTGTTAAGGCTGGAATTGTGAAACAAATATCAGTAAAACAACTAGCAGTGGAAACCTTATTCATTTGTGGAGATATATTGATATACAGGCAACCTGTAATAAATCTGATTAAAAATCCAAATCTACGGGGTTTACCTGTTGAACTAGTGGAGGATTATATCGCAGAATGTAAAGCTTTCTTTGCTTCGTATAGACCAAATGAGGAAGACAATTTGGTTTTAGTAGATACTCTATTAGATCCTCAAACATACGAAGCTGTAAAATTAATGCGACAGGCTGTTGTTACGAGAGATGACTTAGAAAAATTGCAAAAGAAAGGGGTTGAAGATTTAGAAATGGTTTTAAAACGCTTATGGGATAGCAATTTTCTATCTGTAATGCAAGATCCTGCTGGAAATGAATATTATGCATTAAAATCTGATATTTGTATTAAAAAAGTGTTTCCAGAATATTCATTAAACGTGATTCGACAAGATTATAACGATAAAGTCAAAAATGAAATGGTGCTTTTGGAGCATTTAGCAATTCTCGAGGATACTTACAAAGTGAGATAGATAAAACTAAATTTTCCTTTTTATTTTTATTAAATTGTTTTAACTACTAGAAATCATTTGTATCTGTTTCAATCGAATTACTTCTTATAAGTGCATAATTTTCTTGTCTGATATTGCGGCGGTATTTATAATCTTACATTAAAAGCTTAAATTTGTTTAAATTAATAATATTGACCATTTAATCAAAGATCGATAATAAAAACCTTTTTTAAGACTCTACTGAAAGCTTTTTTATGGAGATCCATTGGAAACCAAATAAATACGACTTAGTAATATCAACTTCATTAGCTGTTATATTTCCATTTTTAGCAAGTTTAATTTATACTGCAACGGGTGCTTTAATTCCAATGATTTTATATTATGGTCTTGCATGGGGAATTTCGTACTGGAGACGAGGATACTCAGGATATACCAAAAGTTCGAAAGTAAAAATTCCTAAGGCTTTCATTATCAACTTAGTGGTAATTACTGCATGTGTGATTCTCGCATTTTTTGCTCGAAATACCGAAATAATTCCAAATACAACAGGTGCTATTCTCACCGGATTAATATGGGCTCCGTTAAACGCCGCATCAGAGCAGCTGCTCTGGATATATTTATATGATTCGTGGGATTTGATTCAACCAATGCAAGAACGATTTTCTTCTAATAAATGGCACTGGATGCGAAGAATAGTAGGAATTATTCTTTTTACATTTTTTATTGGAACAATTCACACTTTATTCTGGGTAAAATTTCTTCATACGGTTGATTCGAATAGTATTGTTGGAATTATTTTTGTGATTTTAACAGCAATATCTGGATATTTACATATAATTGCATGGCGGGAATCCGGTAATATGTTTTTTACTTTCATACCTCATTTACTATTAAATCTTGTACCGTTATTCTGGACTGGATATTCAATTCTACCATTTTTGCTTAAATGGATATAAAACATGATTATATAACTTCTTAATTATAAACCCAGTATTTTTTTTATTCAGTTTCTATGTCGAATTATGGATTTATCAATTATCGAGAAATTAGAACCTAGGTTCCATAAAGACAAAGAATTTATTTCAAATACGATACAATCGTTGAATTTACCATTTAATTCTCGTATTTTAGATATTGGCACAGGTTGGGGAAAAATGTCTATTTACTTAGCTCTTCATGGGTACAGTGTTATTACAGGAGAACCTGATAAATGGTCGGATTGGGAATCTCACGCAGAGATCGCAGGAGTCAGAGATAAAATTCACTATCAAAAAATTGATGCTCAACATATGAATTTTCCTGATGAAAGTATCGATGCAATTTTTCTCTTAGGGAGTTTACATCATATTCCTGATAAATTAAAGGGATTAAAGGAATTGATAAGAGTAATAAAGAAGGATGGTGTTATCGTGCTTTTTGATTATACTAACAAAAGGATAGCCCAAATTAAGCAACATACTCATAATCACCCTCCAGCAGTAAATCCCAAGGAATTATTGGCAGATCTTCCGGTATATTATTCTGAATCAATAGATAAATCTAAAGAGATATATTGTGTTGTTATAAAGAAAAATTAATAGTTCATGATGCATTGAGAGACATAGGTATGCCCGATTCAAAAATACAGTGCAAATTGGTTGAATCTTCCATAATAGTGTTTGATCACGATTCCGCTACATTTCTATATACTGGTGGGAGATATTTCGGGAAACCTATAGGTGTACGAAAACCCAAACCGAACATTTTTTATGATAAACCTCTAGAACTATCATTAATTGAGGGATATTATCTTTTAAATAAAGAAAAAATCGAAATTCTTGAACCCAAGCAAAATTCCATTGTGACAGCAGAAAAATTGCATCAAATCGCTGAGAAAACCTCTGAGAATTTTCTATCAAAGTATGAGATATATGAAGACCTTCGGGATAAAGGGTATATTGTTAGACCTGGATTAAAATTTGGAGCAGACTTTGCAGTATATAAGGAAGGTCCAGGAGTAGATCATAGCCCCTATTTAATTCAAGTTCTTCCAAAACACGCTAATTTGACAGCTATTGATATCGTACGAGCAGGACGTCTTGCTAACTCTGTAAAAAAGAAATTTATAATTGCAAATGCCTTAAATCGTACGTATTACGGATTTAAGTGGTTTAGACCATAGATTTACTCCTCTTTTATCAATTTATCAATGGCTCTATTAATAAAGCACAATTATCTAAAACCGATAATCCCAAATTTAACAAAAAATATTTCATAAATACCATATTAATTGGGACATTACATGAACACAAATGATTCTCACCCCCCGAATAAATCGAAACAACATAAGATCATTCAACCTTCTTTCTACATAGATGATTCTCAGCGCGTTGTTTGTGAATCTCATAGTCAGATAGAAAGGATCCGTGTTCTCTCCTCTTCAGCTAATCAACCCTTATTTTATGAATCTAATGAACTCGACCGAATCTTAACCTGTAAAACATGTCAACATTATCATGACGATGAATGTTTCTTTCCAAAATCTGAAATCGACAAGATAGAACGAGATCGAATATCATATACTTTTCATTGCACTCTCTGTGGAGGATCTATTGATCGTCCGATGACCATTATGTATAGTCTATATAATAAAGATAAATTCAACGTTAATATCCCAACAATATGCTGTTCTTGTTTTTCCAGCTTAGAACAAGATAAATTTTTATTAAAGACTCGTAAACGGATTATTCTATTCGCGTTCTCATTTTTTTTTTAATTTCCTTGTCTTACTCTATTACTTGATCTGGATTGCAGTAGGTATATGGTGGATAGTTTTATTATCCATTGGGTTGGGAATATGGGCAATTTTAGCTATCCCTGATATACACAATATAATATTCATGATCCGTGGGCGTAAATTTTATAAAAAAACCTATGGCAAAGCGAAAGAGAAGAAAAAAGGAGAATATGTAAATGATTTCCCTTTTGATTGATCCAAATTTATTTCATTAGAGATTTCATATGATCAATACGCTTTTGGAGTAATTTAGCAGTTCCAATATCAGTTCTATGGAATAATGGTCCAGATACGTACCTTGTGCCTTGTTCAGCTAGTTTTTCAGCTTCCTCCAGAGAATTTCCTGTTCCTAAAAGTCCCATAGTGCGAGAACCGGTTGTAAAAATTTCATTTTCACGTTTATTTACAGATGCATAATAATATTGCACACCTAATGCATCCAAAGCTT
>JAEOUK010000018.1 GCA_016839385.1 Promethearchaeota archaeon | reverse complement strand
CATTATTTTTGGTGTAATCCTAAATCTAATTGATTGGTCTACTACCTCAATTGAGGATTTATTTAGCTAAAAATGAACATGCTCAAGGTTAAGGAAGAAGAAGAAGAGATTTTAAAAATGGTGCGGAGAGGGAGATTCGAACTCCCGGATCACTAAGAACTAGATCCTCATTCTAGCGCCTTTGACCACTCGGCAATCTCCGCATGCCGTAAATAAAACCGATAATAGGGATTTTTAACTTTATCGGCACATGTTTAATCGCGCAATTGAGAGAAGGAAATATTAAAAGTGAACACTTACATTTTATGTTTTGTTTTTATAAAATCTGAAAATTGCATCTAGGAACAAGGAAGCTTGATTAAAAGTAAATGTTACAGTACCTTTTGAATATCACTTTCAGAGATGTCTGTCTGCTAAATATAAATAGTAATTTCCCTTGGATATATCAGAGAGACAATGATGCCTACATCCGATGAGGAATTTTTCAATTCCTTACTGAAAAAGCCTACTGTGTTCAAAAACATAAGTTGCTTATCCGTTACGTATATTCCACCACACCTGCCTCACAGGGAGGAAGAGCTAAGAACCTTAGCAAAATACTTCAAAACAATTTTTGAAGAGAAGGATGAACCTTTAAGAAAAATAACTATAACAGGTCCAACAGGTTCTGGCAAGACCAGTTTAGGTAAGAGATTTGGTCAATTATTAGAAAATATTGACAAACAAAAAAATTTCCGTTTAGTTTACATTAATTGCCGGATTTATAAGAGTCCTTATCTTATCATTAGTACATTAGCACGGCAATTGAATAAAGCTATACCACCTCGTTGATATTCATTTGAAGAACTACAGGACCTTTTAATTCGTTTATTGGATTTCTATTCACAAAAAATATTGTTGATTTTAGATGAGGTTGACTATCTTATTTCACGTGCAGGAACTGATTTTCTTTATGCTCTATTAAGAATAAGCGAGATGACAGCAAAACAGTGGGTATCATACATTTTTATTGCTAGAAATCTAAACTTTATTCACAGGCTTGATGCAAGCACACAGAGCAGTTTTCAAGCAAGTCACATTTCGTTAGACAGATATTCTGAAACAGATCTTAGAGATATTATAAAATCTCGATCCGAATTAGCTTTCTATGATGGAGTTATAACAGAAGATGCTACAGAATTGATAGCTGATATTGCGAGTAAAACAGGAGATGCGCGGTATGCAATAGAATTGCTATGGGGAGCAGGTCAATGTGCAGATGATGAAAACTCTCCAATCGTATACCCAGATCATGTAAGAAAAGCAAAAGCTCTAATTCATCCTGAAATTAGAAAAGAAGTTATTCTTACTCTAACATTACACCAAAAACTAGTTTTGTTAGCAGTAATACGAAAATTGAAGCACACGAAAAATGCTTATATTTCAACAAATGATGCCATTAGTTCATATAAGCTAATGTGTGAAGAGTACAAAGAAGAATCTAGAAAACATACACAGATTTGGACATACTTGAAAGAATTATCAAAACAAGATATTATAAGTACTAAAATCTCAGGCGAAGGGATGAGAGGAAAAACCACGTTAATAAGCATCCCCGATATCTCTGTAGAATCTATCGAAGATTTCTTGATTAAAACAATTGAAGATCAAAGGAAAACAATAGAACATCAACAAAAGGAGAAATGAAATGACAAATATTAATGAAGTGGAGAATACACAAAAGCTTGCCTTAGAAGATGTTTTATCGTCAAGAGGTAGGGTAAGAATCTTAAAATTATTAGCTGAATTAGATGAATTAAATGTATCTGCAATCTCAAGAAACATAAATCTCAATCACTCGGCTGTAAAGGAGCATTTGAAATTTTTATGCAAATCTGGACTTATCAGAGAAAAAAAATTTGGCCGGATCTTAATATATCAATATGATAACGAAAATATTCTAGCATCATCTTTGAAACAACTGTTTGCAGTATGGGAAGAAAAATAATAGAAAAACTGTTATTAAAAGGAAAATGGTGCCTCGACCGGGATTTGAACCCGGGTCTGCGGAGTGAGAGTCCGCAATGATTGGCCGAGCTACACCATCGAGGCAGTAAGATAATGAGATGAATGGGGTTTTTAATTTTTTTCTTTGTGTTGCACTAAATTTTTAATTTGATAGAGAAAAAAAAATCATAAATGACACGATATTTAGTGCGAGTATATTATGAAGGTAACAATTATTTCGGTTATCAAAGGCAATCAGACGTATCTACTATAGAAGAAACGTTATTACAAGCACTTATGGAAACAAATCATATTACATCAGCAAAAAAAAACTGGTTCGTCAGCGCTAGCAGAACAGACAAAAATGTAAATGCTATAGGAAATGTAATTGGATTTAACTCTGATAAAACGATCATTTTGGAACAAATAAATGCACAACTTCCTTCAGATAATTCAATTGTATGTTGGGCTCATGCCATTGTTCACGAAGATTTTTCTCCGAAACACAGTTTAAAGAAAAAATATTGGTATTTAGCAGAAAAATCTAAGATAAACGAGAAAGTAGAAGGAACGTCATTAACCAAGTTACAAGATATTTGTTCATGCTTTGAAGGAAAGAATGACTACAAACTTTTCTGCAAGAATGACAACCGCAATACAGAAAGGGAAATAGAGAAAATCATTGTTAGAGAAGAGCAAAATTATATTTTATTTGAGTTTGTCGCACAATCCTTTCTTTGGGAACAAGTCAGAAGAATAGTAGCGTACGTACTAAATTATGAAAATCTTTCTGAAGAACTAAAAAATACAAAAACGCTTCTTAGGTCAGAATCAAGTATTAATAGTTTAAACATACAACCTGCTGATCCCAATAATTTAATGTTGGTAGAACATTATTTTAAAGATATAAATTGGGTTATCAGTAAGCGAGGACTAAAAACTATCAATGATAAGATAAATAACATTTTGAAAGAGATAAGAAAAGAAGAAGTGCAGAGAAACCTGGTTCTTGAATATATTGATGAAATAAAAAATAAGAGTAGCTTATAATACCTATTCTTTATTAGCTTCTTTTACTACTTTTGCTAAGAAAGAAGTTAATTGAATATTGCTTGAAGCACCCTCTGAAATACGAAAATCTATTTCTGCAAGATATTCTGTGATTTCAAGTTTTTGAGTATCAGGAATTGAAAGAGAAGATATTTCTCTATAGATTTGATGTGTTACATCGGTACCAGATAGTCCATATTCTAAAATGAGTGTTTGCAAAACTTCCCTAGACTTCTCGAATTTCTTATTAAGCGCTAGTTTAAGCATTTCTTTTATTCGTTCAGGATCAGCATGACCCACAGTTTGCAATACTGTTATTCGTTCTACCGATTTACCTGAAGCAGCGGTAGACTGAAGTATATTAACAGCTTTTCGTAGATCTCCTTCAGCTATGTAAAGAACTGTCCCCAATCCCTCTTTATCATATACCAGTTTCTCATTGTCACAAATGTACTTGAGAAATTCTTGAATACTATTTTCATCAAGAGGTTTAAATCGAAATATTGCACACCTTGATTGAATAGGTTCTATTATTTTACTAGAATAATTGCAAATTAATGCGAATCTACTTGTTTTTACATATCTTTCCATTGTTCTTCTTAAAGCATGTTGAGCTGCAGAAGTTAAACTATCAGCTTCATCTAAACATATTATTTTGAATGGGATGTCTCCATAAGAAGCTGTACGAGCAAATTCCTTTACCTTAGTTCGTATAGCATCTATCCCACGATCATCAGAAGCATTCATTTCAAGAAGGTTTCGAGAAACATTTGTGTGACCATATAAATCATTAGCAAGAGCTATAAGAGCAGTTGTTTTTCCTGTACCTGGAGGTCCAGCAAGTAAGAGATGAGGAAGATTCTTTCTTTCAACAAATCCCTTTAATCGAATTATAATGTCTTCATGACCTTTCAGATCATCTAAAGTTTTAGGCCTATACTTCTCAGTCCACATTACATCATACTTATTGGTCATTTTCTCACACCAACAACTGTAAGTTTTTTCTATTTAAACTTATTACATAGTTGTGTTAAAATTACGCGTGGCTAGGTCTTTTTCTGGTTTTTTACCTAAAAAAAAGTGGGGTTGATATAGTAACTAGTAGTTAAAATAATATACAATTGAAAGGAAGATTTCAAATTGGGGAACAACGTAATTAGTGAATACCATGTTAAGGGATATAAAGTTACAATCGCTAAAGAGGAGAATTACCTTGTCTATAGTGCTAAACCTAAATATGATTTCAATCAAGATCCATTGGTATTTTCTGAATTATCTTCAATAGTTTTTAAAAACAAAGAAAGATTAGGAAGCAAGATACTAAAATTTGATGAGCTAATCGGTGTACTAAAATCAATATTTATGTGGAAAATATTGGAAATTGACGGTCTACCAATAGAACCAGATTTATTTGCAGAATTATTTATTCACAAACTAATAAAATTAAACAGAATTGTACCTTTATTCCTAGATGATAGTGTAAATGAGATATATCTAGATCAAATGAATGCTCCAATTTATATCGACCACAAGATATTTGGTAGATGCAATACAAGAATAGTTTTAGAGGAGGAGGAAGTAAAAAGTCTGTTGACTAGACTGAAGTTAGAACACCCTATAACTGTAACAACAAAAAAGCCATCCCTTAAAGTTGAATTTAAAACTATAGACTTCCATATGAGAATTTCAATGGATTTTCCACCACTATCGCCTAATGGCCCTACATTCAATATTAGAAAATTTCATAGGGATCCATTAAAAATCGTTGATTTAATTAAACTCAAAACATTACCAGCTTTCATAGCGGCTTACTTAGTGGAAGTTGTCAATGCTAGGAGAAATATTACAATAATTGGAGAACCAAGCTCAGGAAAAACAACCCTAGCTAATGCAATAGACCT
>JAEOUK010000535.1 GCA_016839385.1 Promethearchaeota archaeon | reverse complement strand
CAAAAACAACTTAATGAATTACTAGTTAGGATTGATCCATCAAATTATTACGGGGATTATAATAAAACTCTTGAAAAATTGAACCATCGAGAGAAAAAACTCAGCGTATCTGTTTCATATGACTTCACAAATGATTTTTTACGATATAAAGTAAAGATTTTGAACAATACAGATGAAATCTTATGGGATGTAAATTATCGGATAAATTTGTATGAAAATAGCTTCATAATACGGAAGATTTATCCCGAAATATATGACATCTTTGAGGGAAATATAATATTTCTTTCTGTATTACGTCCTGGAGATATGAAGGAAGTAATAGCTACAATTGAACCTCGAACTCCGCAAATTTACCTAGAGGGCATGGTTAATTACAAAAAACAAAATGAAAACGACTATTACGCCTCACCCGCAAAAGATTTGATGATTGATATACTGGAATATCTCCCAAAGTATCAAAAATTAGAAAAAAAAGTGGGAGTGAGTCATATCCGTGAGTTTTTTGACTTTCACGTTAAATACAAGAGTTCAAATGTATTTGCACTACCTCAATCAAGTCCTCCTAACCTTGCTTATTCAATTGGGAAATCAATTCTTGAAAAACTAAAAATGATACTTGCGTTAGATGTGATAGATGAGGATCCTTTTTTTGGAGAAGCTCTATTTTATGGAAAAACCCAAAAGGATGAGGAAGTTGTAATCGTTTTACGAAGCTCTGCTGAAAATAAATCGCTTGAAATCACTATTGGAACCAACAATAATGCTCATTTGGTTGCTTTACAAATTAATTTTGATACTCAATTACGTCAAACACTTACCACTAGACCAGAATTCCTACCAGCAGACAAACTTATTGAGCTAAGATGTCCTAATTGTTTAAGTAACTATGATAAACCTCGAGAATGGTGTCCTTGGTGTGGTGAAACGATAGATGAAAACAAACTATTGTTTTAACAGCAAAAATTAAATTTCTATCCTTCAATTTTTTCATGGATAGCATGAAGTCTCAAAAGGAGTTGGGGGTTCCAATTCCCCACCATAAAACTCTTGTAACAAGAGTTACAAAGAGTGTAACTAAGGAGCAAAGAGAAAAAGCACTAAAAGAAACGGAATACAATGTATTCTCTTTTCCTGCAGATCTACTGTTTCTTGACTTTCTTTCCGATAGTGGTACAACTACTATGACGGATCTTCAATGGTCATCTTTATTCCATGGCGATGAGTCCTATGGACGAAATAAAGGATATTATGTATTATTAGACGCTTTCCGAGATATTTTCGAACGAGGAGAATCTCCCAAAAAATCCATAGAGCTAATTTTATCCGGTGAAGATAATGTAGACAAACTAATGAACGAGTTATATCTAGTTCCTTGTGAAGGAGGTTTTGTGAACGGAGGCATCCATCAACTAGATCGTCCTAATACATTTATAGTTCCGCAAGGTCGATGTGCAGAATTCTTGTTGTTTTCGACTATTTCTCGAATCCTTCATGAACGTGATTCTTCGAAAGAGTATTATATTCCTAATAATGGACATTTTGATACGACAGAAGCAAACATTACACAAAGTGGAATCCATGCTGTCAATCTTTTTGATAAAAAGATAATCCTTCAAGAATTTCCTCTTGAAAAACTCGAAACGGAAAATCCGTTTAAAGGAAACATGGATATTAAAAAATTAATAAGTTTCGTGAAAAAATACGGCTCAGAGCAAATTCCTATTATCTATTTAACTATTACTAATAACACTGCCGCGGGACAACCTGTTTCAATGAAAAATATTGAAAAAGTATCCAAAATTGCCCACGAAAACAATATACCCATGTTTTTTGATGCTTGTAGATTTGCGGAAAATGCTTATTTCATTAAATTATACGAATCAGGGTATGAAAATTGGTCTGTGACTAAAATTATACAAAAAATGTTTTCCTATGTTGATGGATTTACTGTTTCCTTTAAGAAAGATGGTCTGGCTAATATGGGTGGAGGATTATTCTTTCGAGATAGAGGAATTTTTCACAAGAATTTTTCGGATGAAAAAGATATTGGGACTCAATTAAAAGTCAAACAAATTCTGACTTTTGGGAACGATTCGTACGGGGGGCTGAGTGGTCGGGATATAATGGCACTGGCTGTAGGATTGTATGAAGGGACAAAGGAGTATTACCTTGCTAATCGGTTAAGACAAGCTAGGTACTTTGCGAGTCAATTAGCAAAACATGATGTTCCCGTTATTTTACCCCCCGGTGGGCATGCTGTCTACATCGATATGAACCAATTCTTTAAAGGAATTGATATGAAAATTGATGATTTCGGAGGAGTTGGATTCACAATTGAATTGATCAGGCATTATGGAATCAGAGCATGTGAATTGGGACCATTTGCATTTGAGTGGGATCAAAAAACAGAGGAGCAGAGAAAGGGGATTTTAAATGTCGTTCGATTTGCTATTCCGAGGAATGCTTATGATAATTCTCAAATTGATTATGCAGTTGCAGCAATAATAGAATTGTATAAAAATCGTGAGAAGATGCCTAAAATCCAAATTTCACGGGGAGCTAAACTCCCATTAAGACACTTCCAAACAGGATTGAAACCAAAATAATTTTATTTTATTCCTCTACGGGTTCTGCAAGTATTTGTTCAATTTCTTTTATCTTACTTAAAAGCTTACTTCCTTTATCCGTTAATATAACTACTTTTTCATATTCTTCATTCAACCGATACTTAATCAGTCCCTCTTTCAAGAGATCTTTCTTTACTCTATAATATTCATTTAGATAAGACCCTTTTTCTTTTAATGCTTGAAAAAACACTGATTCTTCGGCTTCTGCGTTTAACTCCGCGAGGATTTCTAAGGTTAATCCAAAGCCACGTTTCCGATATAATTTAAAGAATGAATCCATATTAACAGTTAATTGTTGGATTCCTTAAAAAGAATTACTATAGAAAATAAAAATCCAACGATTCTGAAACGAATTGAATACTAAAATATTCGTAAAGACAAAAACGAAAGTAATTGAGGAATATACCATTGAAAAAGATTATAATTTCACTAAATGATACAATTCCACAAGATCATATCGACGATTTTGTCAATACGGCGATAAATAATGGCATTACAGATTTTTTTATAGACGATCAACAGATCTTAGAAAAAATCTCATCCATTAATCAAGTAAATTTATATTCCAGAAATCCGAATTTAACTCCTCAGTTTTTAATATTGGATACCCCAAATGAGGAAACTCTTAAATCTGAGTTAGAAAATAGTCGTACTTCAAATTATCTTGTAGGAATATATCATAAACTTTCATCCAAAGACGATGAACGTGCAATTTTATCGATCGCGAAGAAATTCCCTGATATTGCTGTCATTATCGTAGAACAAATAGGAGATTGGAAAGTAATACCATATGAAAACTTGATTGCAGATTTAATTTCAGAAGATATTTTGTTGTTTGCGAATGTGTTTACATTAGAGGATTTCGATTTAATGACAAAACTACTTGAAGTTGGAGTAGATGGAATCGTTTTTAGTCCCGTATCAGCTGAAAAAATACAGGAATTAAATCGATTACGTGGTAATATCACAAGGCTTTCTCTTGTAGAAGCTGAACTCAAAAATATTAAACCCATTTCCAAAGCGGATCGAGTTTGTGTTGATACAACCTCAATTTTAAATAGGAATGAAGGAATGCTCGTTGGAAGTACAGCGAAAGCTTTCGCTCTAATTCAAGCAGAAGTCTCAAAAACTGGATTCACAAATTCTAGACCCTTCCGTGTGAATGCTGGAGATGTATCCGCATATATTCTAGTTCCATCATTTGATGAAAAAGGAGAATTAAAAGCAAAAACTAAGTATCTTTCTGAGCTTCAATCAGGAGATGACGTTATTATCGCAAATACTGACGGGAGACTAAGGATTGTGACCATAGGACGGGTAAAAATTGAAACTCGTCCTATGATATTGCTGAATTTAGAAATTCAATCTAAATCAGAAAAGATTACGCTTAATGTAATACTTCAACATGCGGAATCTGTTAATTTGTTGAAAAAAGACGGAACACCAATTCCTGTGACAAAAATAAAGCATGGAGATTATATATTAGCGTATATTGGTCCTGGTGCGACGCATTTCGGAACTCCCATCAAAGAAACCATAATCGAAAAATAAATAAAGATATTTATTTTTTTAAAGAATTTGCTCGTTCTATTAGGATTTTGTGCACATCATCTAAGTCTTTTTCTATATTAAAGAAAATTGGAAGCCATAAGAAGACGTTAAGTGCCCAAAATCCTACAGCAACCCACATTGCTGCTTGTAATCCTAATGTTGAGCTATTATAAGCTGTGTTCACAAGATCTACAACAAAGCCTGCAATTAATGGCCCAATGCTTAATCCGATCAAATCGAGTGTCTGAGCTAAGCTGATCATTGTAGCTCGGTTCTCTGGTAAGTTCACATCCGCTAATGTACTAAACCAGTTTGGTTCTACGCCTTTATTAATCCCTTGTGTTAACACTATAGATATTATACTAATCACTGCCAAAGGATTAGAAAATAAATCTCCTATAGTTGGCTCTACTACTGGAATTGAAAAAGGAATTAATAGAAAAACGATAAATGTTACAATCGGTACTGCATTACATAATAACGCAATTAGAACTTTAGCCTTTCGATTTTTCTTATATGTCCTATCACCAATTTTTCCAAAAACCAACGTTCCTATTATACTTACAATAAAAGCAAGTAGAATCAAAATCGTGGCTAAAGATTCGGGAATTCCATGTATATCTTTTAAGTACAGAAAAATCAGAAAGAAAATAATTCCCGATGGAATAGTATCAATAAAATTGATGATTAACCAGAAGTTCGTTCGGTTACTAAACATTCTTTTTAGATCCCCTTTTTGGAGCTTGAATACATATTGAGCTTCACCTAAATCTTGGAGTTCATTTTCCATTGCACCTCTTCTTGGCTCTTTTACAGCTAAGAGAGTTAATCCAACACAAATGCTTGCAGTCCCTGTAATTAAATATCCATAATTCCACAGATTTTCTGCTAATAATCCTCCTGCAATCATTCCAATTAGTTGACCCACTGCAAGACCTACACTAATATATGCAAAGGACATAGTGCGTTTGTCAGGTTTCGTTAAATCTCCAACCATACTAAATACTGTTGGTATTATCGCTCCGATACCAATTCCGTTCAAGCATCTTGTGATAAAAAAGAAGTAATATCCAATCATCCACTTGGGAGTAAAAAATGCAAGCACAGAGAAAATCCCATATAATATGGTTCCACTGAAAGCTATCCATTTACGGCTTGTTCGATCAGATAAAATTCCTGCAATAACCATTGCAACTCCAGAAACTGCAACAAATACAGATTGAATCAGTGATAAATAACGTACATTATTGGGATCTCCTAAAACTCCGAAAAATCTGACTAAAAGAACATCTAAATACGCTGGATATAGACTTTGATCTGCATTTGAAAATAGGAGTATGAAAAAAAGAACCAAAATCGTGAAGAAAACTCTAATTTTTGAAGGTTTTCCTTGTTGAGTCATAGAAAAAAATTTGACGTTAGACTTCTTAATGGTATCGTTTAGTAAAAATCCTATTTTTTCTCTTTTTTAGTATATCCCAATTCATCAAGAACATCCATCATCGCGTCATCATCAAAATCGGAATATTCATCTGCAGCAAATTGATTGAAATCAGGACCTCCAGCAGTACTACTTGTCGGTGCCGAGCTGGTTTGTTGATGCTCTGAAGCTCCAATTTCCAGGGCTTCCACATCTTCTAAAGGTACTGGCGGTACTTCGCCCTCATATATTGGAAATTCTTTATCTTCGACTTGCATTTGATAACTTGAGTGTGATGAAATAGGTTCCGATTTTTCTGGTTCGATCTCTTGACCTATCATATATTCTTCGCTGATAGATACAATACCAGAAGCTTTTTGTGTTGCTGGGGCTGGTACATCATCACCTTCCCATTCATCTAGAAAAGAGAGAACATCTTTCATTGCTTCCATGTCATCTGATGTCGAAACATCTGACTCAAATAATTGATCAATTGTTTCAGCAGGAGCGTCTTTCTTAGCTTTTTCAGCTTCGATTTCTGCTTTTAATTCTTCAGATACTTTGCCACCAGCCAGAATGAAGGAGAATTTCTTACACCGGATTCGCAATAATTCCAAATAATATCCAATACGAGCTAAATTTGTCAATCCTGCAAAAGTTAAATAATTATTATCTATATGCATAAGAATTGCGTAGCCATTTTTCCCTCGAATAAGTATTTCTTTCAAGTTCCCATGATGCAAATTTTGGACAAAGTTTAATCCAACATCAATCAAAGCAGCAGAGGAAGCTGCTAAAGGGTCTACATCCACGTGATGAGATTTCGCGGTTGCTATTTTCATGCCATTTCGCGATAGAATTGTTAAATTCTGCAGATCACTTGTGCTCTCGATTCGTACTAGTTCATTCATAAGATTTTTTCTAATAGAATCGTTTACTTCGGTTGACATATTTTCACTACGTTGTAGTTTGAGATCATCATGTCACTTTATCGTAAAAAGCTTTTGCGTATAAAACACGCTAAATTCAAATTTGTGCGATTATTGTATAATCTATGAGTGATGAATCATCTGTTTCATACGAGGATTTTAAGAAGTTAGACATAAGAGTCGGTATTGTGCTCGAAGCTCATAACCTTGAGAAATCCGATCATTTATTGCGTCTGAAAGTAGATATTGGAGAGAAAGAGCCCCGTCAAATTATCGCAGGATTGAAAGGGTATTACACTCCACAATCTCTTGTCAACCGCAAAGTAATAGTCTTAGTAAATTTACAACCACGGAAAATGATGGGATTGGAATCTCAAGGAATGCTTCTCGCAGCAGATGTCGATGATAAACCTTACTTGTTAAGGATTCCGAAAGAAGATCTTGAAGATATCCCTCCTGGTACTCCCGTATCATAATACATCATTTCTGGGTTTTATGGATCTTTTTAAACATACCAGAAGAACTACAGTTGGCAGTAACGATGGATGATAGACGATCAGCTCTAGAAATGAATTGGAATCAAATTTTAAGGAAAGGATATGTATATGGAATTCCCTTTTTCTTCAACGGTGAATTTGTACCAAACACATCGAAAAAAGATGAAAATTTGATTCAACGAGGAATTATTCACCGCTTTCCTTACACATTAAGAAATAAATTATCCTATTTACATGAACGATCTTCATGTACTAGTGGTGTTAGAGTAGAGTTTAATACAGATGCAACTGCAATCCAACTTTTTACAAAATTTTCGCATATTAAACATCGAGAAAATTATAGCAATATGGCTCAAGCATGCATGGACATTCTCAT